>JAPOKD010000852.1 GCA_029977825.1 Planctomycetota bacterium
CATCGCTGTCGACATCGCCGCGGACTGCCGTCGCTTCCAACTCGGTTTCGTCAGCCAGTTTTACCACCACCCTTTTGGCGCCGGTAATCACATGGTTGTTGGTGATGATCATTCCGTCCTTCGACACGATCACACCACTGCCGATACCAGTAAGCTGGTTCTCGTCAGGTTCGGGCCGTTCTTCCGGATTGGTGTCTCCCTGAAGAGGGTTAGCAGGGGCAGGGGGTTGATTTTGATTCGCCATCACGTTGACCTGGCCGTAAGTCAAAATCGTCACCGTCGCGGGCGTAGCTTTACGAGCTGCATTGCGAAACGCTCGTGACAGAGCACGCGGGCCAACCAGCAATTCCAGTTCCGAGATGTCCAGGTCGGCAATTCCGATCTTTGTTTTAGTGGAGGGCGTGTCCGCCGAGTCGACATCCGAGCGGGCAGTCGACTGCTCGCGGATCGGCATGCTTCCCGGGTCCGGGTCATCTGCACAGACAGTGCCCATGTGGAAGACGGTCAGCAGCAGTAACGCACCAAGAACGTTCAAGCTGGACGTTCGCGCGCATCCTGTCGACGGCTGAGGGGCAGAATAGTCAGTCGGGATGAACTCGGAAAATGTTTCATTTTCCGTGCAACTTTTGAAACTGACATTGTGCATGCTGAGTCCAGTGGTCGTGTTTTTGCAATGACTGCGAGAGATCATCGTGAGGGGAGCTCCAAATCGAATCGCCTTTTCTTCTCACATGCAATATAACGGGCATTCAAGACCTTGTATGGTCCGTCTTCCTCGAATCCGTGGCGAACTCATGTACATTCCCAGCCTGTTGGTCAAGAAAAGAGAGGGGCAGGCTTTGACTGATGAGGAAATCCACTTCCTCATTGATGGTTTTTGTAACGGTGATGTTGAGGATTATCAGATGTCCGCCTTCGCGATGGCTGTCTGCCTAAGCGGAATGAATCGGCGGGAAACGACGGCTTTGACGCAGGCGATGTTGGACAGCGGAGACCGACTTCCTCGAAATCGGGGAGATTCTGAACGTCAGCGGGTGGACAAGCATAGCACTGGAGGTTTGGGGGACAAAACATCCATGGTGCTGGCGCCCACCTTGGCCGCGTGTGGGTTTGATGTTCCCAGGATCAGTGGTCGCGGCCTTGGGATCAGTGGAGGCACACTCGACAAACTGGAGTCGATTCCCGGCTTCACCATCGATTTGTCACCGACGCAATCCGCCGAAGTGCTGGCAGATGCGGGTGTGTTTATCAAGTCGGCAAGTGATCGAATTGCTCCGGCTGACCGGAAACTCTATGCCTTGCGGGACGTGACAGGAACGGTTGAGTCCATTCCTTTGATCACGGCGAGCATCCTTTGTAAAAAATTGGCAGAAGATCTGGATGCGCTGGTCATGGATGTCAAAGTTGGAGCAGGTGGATTCATGAAGGAACTCGACTCTGCACATCAGTTGGCGGACACGCTTGTGGGGGTTGGAAAAGATGCCGGATTGCCAACCTCGGTTCTGCTAACCGATATGGACCAACCTCTCGGGCAGGAAGTAGGAAATGCTTGTGAGGTCAACGAGGCAGTTGAGGTTTTGCAGGGACGTACTGGAATTGTGCGTGATCTGGCGATTGAACTGGGGGCAACACTGCTGCTCAAGATGTCGGTGGTCGACGAAGTCGAACAGGCAAAAAAGAAACTTGAGCAAATGATCGACAATGGATTTGCTTTTGAGAGGTTTGAACGCATGTTGCGCGCACAGCAGGGCAAGTGGGATGGTCCGTTGCCGCTGGCTGAAGCTCACGTCGTTACGGCAGAGAGTGCCGGTTGGATCGCAAGATACGACTGTCGTGCTTTGGGCCGTGCGGTGGTGTCCATGGGCGGTGGGCGTCGAAAGAAAGGAGATCAAATCGATCACGCGGTCGGATTGAAAGTGCATCAACGTATAGGTGATACCGTTGAAAAAGGGGATCCGCTGCTAACTCTTTACTGTGCTCGGCATAGAGTCAGTGAGTATGTTGGGGGGCTTCAGGCCGCAGTCGATGTAGTCGAAACACCAGTTGCTGCCAGACCGCTCGTGCTGCACCGGCAAATTGCAGACGTATAGATTTGATTCTCAAAAGAAAATCAGGCTTAGAGACAGCTTATGACCATCGATCATCGCAAGGTCATCGCAGAATTCACGCAGACGCTATGCGTTTGCTCCTTGTTTCCCCTACGGATGTTTGCATGTCCAAGTTGAGTGACCGAAGAATTGAACAGCTTGCTCTTGCTGCAGTCGACGTGTGCGGACGAGCCTACGCTCCCTACAGCAAATTTGAAGTAGGAGCTGCGATCTTGATGCAGGACGGGCAGGTGATTGCTGGTTGCAATGTCGAAAACGCCAGTTACGGCTTATCGATATGCGCCGAACGAGTCGCTGCCGCGGCAGCGGTTTCCGCTGGCTATCGCGAATGGAGGGGAGTGGCCATTGCAAGCGTTGGCGGAGTTCCGCCTTGCGGAGCATGCCGTCAATTTCTCGCTGAATTTGGTCTTCATACTCCCGTTGTCCTCGTCAACCTGATCGATGGAGCACGCCACGTGTGCCATCTTTCGGAACTGTTGCCCAGTTCATTTGGAGCCGGCGATTTGCCACGGCCCGGGTGAGTCCCCGGACCTGTTGAGGTCACAGCCCAGTTGAGTCCACAGCCCAGTTGAGTCCACAGCTAAGTTGCATCCACAGCCCGGGCAGCCCAAGCGAAGGTAACTGGGGTGAACGAAACGGGGTTTACGAAGCCGTCGCAGAAAATTCCGAATCGGTTTAAGACTGCTGTTGAATCATTGAGATTCTAACTGGCTGCTAGTTCACTCCGCTTTTTCGCAATCAGCGCCAGGAGTACCCGTTGTGGTTTCACGAATTTGTCTACGCCCTGGTTCATCAACACATCATGCATTGCCTGCATGTCGATTTTTGAGTCAATCTGCTGCTGAATCTCAAGTGTCGGCATAACATCGACAGTCCGGCAGAACTGGATGTCAGCTGACGCGATCGCTGCATTGGTTTCG
>JAPOKD010000954.1 GCA_029977825.1 Planctomycetota bacterium
CCTGATCCATTACGTATCCAAAGCTTGAGTTAACGGTTGCTGGAGTTGGCCACGTCGAAAACGACTTTGAAGGCGGCAGGATCAACGGCCACCTGAAAAGCTTTGCTTGCTTCCTCCAAGGCAAATCGGTGCGTGACCAATCCTGACAAATCAAATTGCCCAGCCTGTAGCGATTCAATCGCCAAGCCAAAGGGACCGCACCTCGACCCGACAACATTTATTTCATCAATCACAATCGGCGCTAAGGCAACATGATGATCTGCGGCAACGGTGGTTTTCATGACCACCGTGCCGCGCGGCCTGACCAATTGTAACGCCAAGGGTAACCCCGTCACCGATCCAGTACAGTCCACTACTAAATCGAAGTCTTTTTCACACACGAGGTCCGTCAGTTGGATCGTCTTGATGCCCAATCTTCGAAACCTTGACAATTTCAGCTCATGCTTTCCAACCACGAGAATATCTTTCGCTTGTTGCGAGATCGCTTGGGCGCACAAATTTGCCAAACGTCCATCTCCCAACACGATCGCATTTTGGACCTTTGAGAGTTCGATCTGTTGTTGGATTTGCAGGGCGGCTGCCAGAGGCTCAATCAGGACAGCCTGATCATCGTTGACGGAATCAGGTACCAGATGCAAACTTGTCTGCGGAATGGCAACCTGATCAGCAAAGGCGCCGTCATGTTGATGGATTCCGACAACGGTTCGATTCGCGCAGTGGTTGCCAAGTCCGGCCAGACAGCGTGAACATTCTTGACAATTGCAGTTGATTTCGCCAACAACGCGAGCCCCCGCAAAAGGTCCGGAAGTAGCCATGCCGACAAATTCATGGCCAAGAACACCGGAAAATCCCATGTAACCTTCGGCAAGTTGCAAGTCAGTTTCGCAGATGCCAGCTGCGATCACATCAACGAGCACCTCTCCCATGCGCGGCACTGGCGATGGATGGTCGGGCTGAAATCGAACGCCATTTTGGTCAAGACAGATTGCTCTCAATTTTCCGGTACCCAAACAGTGAATGAGGTGTAGGACAGGAGCCCACAGTCGTATAATCCGCCCTACTGCAAACGCCTTCGATTGACTTTTGGTTGGATTTTAGCGTCATGGTGGACAAGACGGACCCCACAACCCTGCTAGCGACCTTTGGCTTGAGCGAATTTCGCCGAGGTCAGCGTGAGGTTGTTGATGCGGTTGCCTCAGGCGAGGACGTGATGTGCGTGATGCCCACCGGCGGCGGAAAGAGCCTCTGCTACCAATTACCGAGCCTGCTGAAAAAAGGCACGACGATCGTCGTTTCACCTCTGATCGCTTTGATGAAGGATCAGGTAGACTCGCTCAGAAAGCTGGGAATTCAGGCGAGCTTAATCAATAGCAGTCTCTCGGCTGCTGAGCAGACTGCGGCACTGAGTCAGATGGCAAGTGGCAATCTGAACCTGGTTTATGTCGCACCGGAAAGGCTTCGCAACAGTCGCTTTCTGGATGCCATTTCCAACGTCAACATCAACCTGCTGGCGATTGATGAAGCACATTGCGTCAGTGAATGGGGTCACGACTTTCGCCCCGACTACTCTCGTCTGGGAAGGTTCCGTGAACGCTATCTGAAAGATGTACAGACAATCGCTTTGACAGCCACGGCGACGCCGATGGTCCGTGATGACATCTCAGATATCCTCCGACTCAAAGAGCCGAGGGTTTTTGTAACAGGATTTGCGAGGACCAATCTCCGTTTCAGCGTGACCCATGCCAAGTCTGATCACGAAAAAGATGAGGAACTCACTCGCTACATTAGCAATCAAACGGGCTCAGGTATCATTTATGCTGCAACCCGAAAACGATGCGAAGAATTGGCTCAATGGCTGCCTGAAAAAACAAGACGCCCCATTGGTGCTTACCACGCTGGTCTTGAACCAGCCCAGCGGCAGCGAGTGCAGGATGACTTCATGTCAGGCAAGCTATCTGCAATTGTGGCAACAAATGCCTTTGGCATGGGGATTGATAAGGCCGACATCCGTTTTGTTGTGCACTACAACATTCCGGGCAGCCTGGAGGCTTACTATCAGGAAGCAGGACGTGCCGGTCGAGATGGGAACGACAGTGAATGCAGATTACTGTTTTCGTACAGTGATCGTTACATTCAGGAATTCTTCATTGAAAACCGCTATCCACAACGGGAAACAGTCAAGAGCGTTTACAACTTCCTGTTGACCCGAGAAGAAGATCCCATTGAACTAACGCTTGAGCAAATCCGCGAGGAAATCGGGGTCAAAGAAGGGACCGAAGCCATCGGGACGGCTCAGACGTTATTAGCCAAATCAGGAGTTCTTCGACGACTGGATAGTGCTGCAAATCA
>JAPOKD010000262.1 GCA_029977825.1 Planctomycetota bacterium
GACATCTGGTCAGACACTCCCGAACTCAACCTGTTTGCCGGTTCGATGCTCCGTCCCGCCATTGAGGATACAGTAAAACAATTTGAAAAAAGGGAAGGAGTTCGAGTCAATACTGTGTACAACGGATGCGGCATCCTTGTTGCACAAATGAAAGCCGGGCAGGTCCCTGATGCCTACTTTGCCTGTGATACCGAATTCATGGAGCAAGTGCCCGACCTGTTTCCTGAACCGACCGATGTTTCCCAAAATGAACTGGTCATCATTGTCAAAAAGGGCAATCCCCATCAGATTGCTGGGCTGCGAGACTTGACCAAGGATGGATTACGAGTCGGAATTGGGCATGAAAAACAATGCGCAATGGGCTGGGTTACCCAGAACACCTTTCGGGAAGGTGGTGTTCAGCAGGAAGTGATGGAAAACGTCACTGTCCAAACCCCAACGGGCGATATGCTGGTGAACCAGATGCGGGCAGGGTCACTCGATGCTGCGGTTGTTTATCTGAGCAACACGGCTGGCTCTGGTGATTTCCTTGATGCCGTCCGTATCCAAGGACTTGATTGCAGCGTCGCAACGCAACCTTACGCAATCAAACCCGACTCACCAAACGCATTAACAGCCAGTCGCCTGTTCCAGCAAATCTGCTCAACGGATTCACAGGACAGCTTCATGGCTGAAGGCTTTCGCTGGAAAATCGACACGGAGTCCAGCGCAGAAAATGACTGACACCGCTACCTATCGAACGACTGGCACAAAATCCAAGCTAAAACGACGATGCGCCGACCTCCCATTTTTTCTGGTCATGAGCGGCATTTCTTCCTGCTTCATTTTGCTGATTGTCTTACTACTGGCTGCCGACCTGATGTTTACCTCATTTGAGGATTTCAGGGCAGCTGTAATGAAACCGGAGATCCAGTCGGCATTTCGATTGACCATTCTTTCCTGCACTATCGCAGCGTTACTTTCCATTTGGGTTGCCACACCGCTGGGATACCTGCTGTCGCGATACCGATTTCCGGGACGCCTTCTGATTGATACGATCGTGGACATTCCCATTGTGCTGCCACCACTGGTGCTGGGGCTCAGCCTGCTGATTCTGTTCCACCTTCCCTTCGGCAACTGGGAACTGGAGGCATGGCTTCGTGACGACATCGGATTTCCTGTTACCTACCGTTGGCCGGCCGTAATCCTTGCACAATTCAGTGTTTCCTGTGCGTTCGCCGTCCGAACCATGCGAGTTACTTTTGACCAGATCAATCCACGTGCAGAAGATGTTGCCCGCACACTGGGCTGCAGTCGCGGACAAGCGTTCTTGCAGATTGCATTGCCCCAATCGTGGCGCGGCATGATCGCCGCCACTACCATCGCATGGGCACGGGCGTTGGGAGAGTTTGGTCCGATTCTGGTATTCGCTGGAGCGACTCGGATGCGAACCGAAGTGCTTTCAACAACCGTCTTCCTGGAACTCTCGATCGGCCAACTCAACGCCGCCGTTGCAGTCTCACTATTGATGGTCGCGATGGCTGTTGTGGTCCTCGTCGTCTTGCGTGTCCTGGGCACAGGATTGACGTCATGATTGAGTTCCAAAAAGTATGTATCCGGGCCGGTGACTTTCAATTGAATGATGTTTCATTTGAGATTAGTAGCGGCCAATACGCGGTTTTGATGGGGCGGACAGGTCGGGGCAAGACAACGATTCTGGAATCGCTCTGCGGCCTGCGACGCGTACAGAGTGGAACCATCATGATCCGTGGCATGGATGTCACCGACTGGCCACCAGCAGATCGGGAAATTGGCTATGTCCCACAAGACCTTGCACTGTTCCCGACCTTTTCAGTCGCTGAACATCTTCAATTTGCGTTGCGTTTGCGTCGATTCCAGGCAACCCAAATTGATCGACGAGTGAATGAACTGGCAGAAATGCTGGGCATTACCCACCTGCTGAAACGACAGATCGAAGGTCTCAGCGGGGGTGAATCCCAACGCGTGGCGCTTGGTCGTGCACTCTCTTTTCGTCCCAGCGTGCTGCTGCTTGATGAACCGCTGAGTGCACTGGATTCTGAAACACGTGAGGAAATCCAAACGTTGTTGCGGACGTTGACCGAAAACACCGGTGTGACAACCTTGCACATCACGCATAACGCTGCCGAGGCAACAGCGTTAGCCGACCGGCGGTTCCATATTTCGGCTGGTCAAGTGATTGAAGAAGCAGTGAATCCAGAACAGCAACCCAAGCCATCAGATTCAAGCTCAGGTTGACACCCCGCGCAATCAGTTCTTGCCTTCTGAAGTTTCAGGCTTCTTCTCTGCAGCCGCTTTCTCTGCAGCCGCTTTCTCTGCCGCAGCTTTCTCTGCCGCAGCTTTCTCTGCCGCAGCTTTCTCTGCCGCAGCTTTCTCTGCAGCCGCTTTCTCTGCAGCCGCTTTCTTCTTCGCTGCCTCCTTCTTCGCTGCGGCTACCTCCGCTTTCTTTGCGGCTTCCAATTCCTCTTTCGTGGGATAGACAGGGAATGTGCCGGTTGCCAGACCACGATCGACTAACCAGACATTTCGGAATCTCACCGGATCACCATGATCCTGAAAACGAATTGGAAGCAAGATGGGTTCTTCCTTCATGCCAGCACCTGTTTTGTTGGGCAGCTCGACATTGTCTTGCACTTTCACTCCGTTAATCCAAGAGGTGATCCTTGCATTTCGCAACTTCGAACCGTCAGCCGCCCATCGTGGTGCAGTAAATTGCACATCATAGGTTTGCCAACTGAGAGGTGGAAATGCCATATTCACATCAGGTTTCTTAAATCGGTAAAGCGATCCCAGACCGTTGTACAGAGGTTCCAGCCCGAATGAATCGAGCACTTGGCACTCATAACGGCTTTGCAAATAGAGTCCACTATTGCCGCGACTCTGTCCCTCAGCCTTGGGCATGTAAGGAATTCGAAATTCGACATGCAGGTTAAAATCCTGGAACATGGGTTTCAGATCAGCCCCCTGCATCAGAAGTCCGTCCTTGGTCATTTGCGCGTTTGTGAACTGATCAACACTCTTGCCATTGAATAAAACGATAGCTTCTTCCGGTGGAAGAGCTCCCATACTGGGGCTCGATCGTTGCAGACGATTCAACTGGCCGATCTTGTTCCCTTTTCGGTCGACCAGAAGACAGTGATCTTTTTCAACAATCATGACCCACGGTCCACCTGAAAGGACTACGAAATCATCTGAACGTTGACCGATCATTCGAAACGCTTCAGGCTTGTGCTGGTCCTGACCGGGCAAGCCGCCCAGGAATGACTGGGCGTCAAACGAACCATCACCAAGAGCACGCAATTGCAGGCCGAGCTGTGCTTTTTCTCCATCCACCGGCGTTATTTCACCCAGGAACTCTCCCATCAAGGCAAAGTCCTTATCGCCCTTGGGTGGCTCGGTAAAAGCTGGTCCTTTGCCGTTATCAGCGGCAAGCAAGGCAGACGTACACGCAAAAGCCAGAAAAACAGTGGTGAGCAGGTATCGCATGAGTGCAAAAGTCACGTGCAAGAGGATCTAAGGCGGGAAATTCAGCTTCTTTACTTTAGTTCACCGCCTGTCAAATGCCACTGGACGATCAGCGGGAACCAGAAACGAGTGCTAACCGAGGCAGAAAATATGCTACGTTCGGTTCGATCATCGCCAGATTTACCCGCTATCATGGAGAAGTTGGCAGAAAACCCGACGTTCAAACTTCCCGCCCCTGCCCATTCTCAGGTTCCCAATCAATGCAGCGACTGAATCTTAATTCTGCAGCCCTGATCATCCTGCTGTCACTGACCTCATGGTCCCTTGCCGCTGATCAACCGCCAAATATTGTCTTCATATTCACAGACGATCACTGCGAACAAGCGTTGAGTGCTTACGATCCGTCGCGCATCACGACGCCCAATCTGGATCGCATTGCCAATGAGGGAATGCGTTTTGATCGTTGCTATGTAACCAATTCAATTTGCGGCCCCAGTCGCGCAGTGATTCAAACAGGCAAATACAGCCACCTCAACGGATTCATCCGCAATGGAAATCGATTTAATGGTGACCAACAGACGTTTCCCAAGATCCTGCAGGCTAACGGCTACCAGACCGCTGTCGTCGGAAAATGGCATTTGGCATCAACACCCCAGGGTTACGACTACTACGATGTGCTCAAGGGTCAGGGTCCCTATTACAATCCACCAATGATCACTGCGGGGGAAGATGGTCAACCAGTCACTCGTAAACATGTCGGCTACACCACTGAGATCATCACGGACAAATTACTGACATGGATGTCAGAGCAACGTGATCCAAATAAACCATTCATGGTGATGTACCAGCACAAAGCGCCTCACCGAAACTGGATGCCGGCGCCAAAGTACCTGAATTGGCTGGATGATGTGACACTCCCCGAACCGGCAACCATGTACGACGACTACTCTGGCCGCACCCAGGCTGCTGGTCGACAAACCATGACGATGCGGCAACATTTGAATCCGAGGGACCTAAAGCTGCAGGGTCATGGCACCATGACACCAGAACAGATCAAGGTCTGGGATGCCGCCTATGGCCCAAAGAATGCGGCATTCGAAAAAGCGCGTCCTACCATGACTGACAAAGAGATTCTGCAGTGGAAGTACCAACGTTATGCAAAGGACTACCTGAGATGCGTCAAAAGTGTTGATGATGGTGTTGGTCAGGTACTCGACTATCTCGACACAGCAGGTTTGACTGACAATACGATTGTCATCTATTCATCAGATCAGGGCTGGTATCTCGGTGAGCACGGCTGGTTTGACAAACGGTGGATGTATGAAGAGTCGTTAAAAACTCCATTACTGATACGATGGCCCGGGCATGTGAAGCCCGGCTCAATCAATGATGATATTGTTTCAAACCTCGACTTCCCTGAAACTTTTCTTGACGTTGCAGGTATTGATATCCCCTCAGACATGCAGGGAAAAAGCCTCGTTCCAATTCTCGAAGGAAAAACTCCCGATGATTGGCGAACGGCGTTTTACTACCAGTACTACGAGAACCCTGGTGGACACAATGTGGCGCGGCACTACGGTGTCACTAATGGCCAGCACAAATTAATTCACTTCTATGCATTGGAAGGAAAAAAAATTGATGACTGGGAATTGTTCGATTTGAAAGAAGACCCGAACGAATTGCGAAGCGTATTCAATGATCCTGAGTACGCAGAAATTCAGCGGTACATGAAATCCGAATTGCAACGTCTTCGCACGCAGTATGCAGTTGGACCCGATGATGATCCCGGTCGTGCCAAACGCAACAAGCCCAAAAAGCAAGCCGACCCGAAGTGATCACAGATGATTCATGCATGCCCGCCAGATTTTCCTGCCAGGCAGCCCGTCCCCTAACGCAAAGAATCTGGCACCGACTTGTGAATCGGACTTAGATACAACGTTTCTGATGTGTATCTGGTTGCTGCTGGTCGCAGCATTGCAGCGGCTGACTCCAACACGTCGCGCCTACTGATCTGCCCCACCAGTTTCCCGTCCTCCAGAATCGGAAGACGCCGATAGGGTGAGTTGAGAAACATCTGCGCTACGCTAAGCAAGTCAGCCCCCATGCATGTCGTTAGCGCATCACAATCCATGTAATCGCCCACCGTCCGCGTGATTACCGCGGCTCGTGATTCAGCCGCACCGGCATTTCTATTTCTAAAACGGTCGCGCACGTCCAACGCCATGCGTTGCTCGGCACGCAGAACATCACGACGACTAACCTGACCCACAAGTCGATTTCCACGCAGGACTGGAAAACGTCGGTAGGGCGTCTTCTGAAATCGGTGCGCCACGTCCAGCAGCAGATCATCTTCACTCACCAGACGGTTCCGATCCAGATCCATGTACTGCGACACACTTGTGCCCGGAAATTGATCGTAAACAGCAGCTATCAACGCCTGCATCGCCGTCTTCTCTGAAAACACACCCTGGTACTCACCCTCCTCATTGATGACCGGAGCTCCAGAAATCCGTTTCTCCAACAGGTGATCAATCGCATCGAAAACATCAATCTCAGGACTCAGGGTGACCAACTCACTGGCCATGAATGTTTGAACACGAGGAACAAACATCCCCGATTCACAACCAAGTTCCAACACAGTGGTCAACGAATTCATGCAGCACTTTTCGCTGAACACTCCGAGAAATTTTCCACCGGCATCAACCACCGGCGCACCCGAAATATTATGTCTCAACAAGTTCCCAATCCCGTCGAGCACACAGGTATCTGTATCAAGCGTGACCAACTGACGTCGCATGAAATCACGAACAGCTTTCATCTCATACATGAACAACTCCTTCGACATTGTGGGACTATTGAGTGGACGATTGCGGTAAACGCCCAACTCCAATCTAGGAGTGACACAAAGAAGAGTCAATTTTTGACTGTAGAATTTGCTTCGCTGCAGTTTGTGAAAAAATGCGCAATCTATTTCTTGCGTTTGTTCAAACGAGAGGAATACTCCCAGCGTTTCTTCCACTCGCCGAAGAATGGCTTGTATTCCTCGACGTCGGTCCAGAAACGCGGCTGTGGCTCTCCCACATCAATTTTTCCAGTCGGATAATCTTTCCCCGCAGCGCTATCGTCAACACCTCGGCTCCACTGCAACAATTGTTGTCGCATTTTGCTGAATGTCTCTGGCCGCTGCTGAGAGAGATCATTCTGTTCAGCCGAATCCACCGCAAGGTCGTACAAGGCAAACGAGTTTTTCTGCATACTCGTGGTAAGCAGTTTCATGTTGTTATCAATCCATGCTGCTCGCCCAACATGCCGGAAGGGAATTGGTTTTCTGCGTGTCCCAATTTCACCATCCAACAACGGCACCAAGCTAATACCATCCAGTGGCCGCTTGGCATCAGGGTAGGGAACGTTTGTGATTTCAAGAATCGTCGGCAAAATATCGAGAACGCTCGCGGGGTAATTTGTGACACGGGATTTCTTCAATGCTTCGGGCCATTCCAGTAACGCTGGCACGCGCAAGCCACCTTCATAGATGGTTCCCTTGTTTCCGCGAAGTCCACCGACCGTGTCAGGTTTGATTTTTGGCAGACCACCGTTGTCGCTACAGAACCAAAGCAAGGTGTGATCAGCGATTCCAAGTTTCCTGAGCCCCTTGCGCAGCGTACCGATACTGCGGTCCATCGCGACAAGTTCACCGTAGTGGTTTTTCGAATCTTCATCGAGATCTTCGAAGCCCACCATATCAGAATCTGCAGCTTTGAAAGGACTATGGGGTGTCCCATACCAGATCACGGTGAAGGTCGGCGATTTCCCTGCGTTCTGCTGCAAGAATTCAAGCGCCTGATCCACAACCACCTCGGACGAATCCCCGACGAATTCCTCAAACTCGCCGCCCCGACTTAGAATAGGATCACGATCAAAAAAATTGGTAACAGATAGCCATGTCTCAAATCCGAACTCACCTGGATTGTGATCATCACTTTTTAAAATTGGCACACCGGGTCCACGTAGTGCATTGAGATGCCATTTCCCAAAGTGGCC
>JAPOKD010000275.1 GCA_029977825.1 Planctomycetota bacterium
AATCATTCCTACGTTGCCACAGTAAACCAGGGGATTTCCGAGATAGCGACGGTCGAAATAAACGGCGCCATTGACGGTTGGGATGCCCATTCGGTTTCCGTAGTCACGGACGCCCGAAACCACACCTTTCATGACCGTGCGAGGGTGCAGTACCCCTGGGGGCAGCGATTCAACGTCGGTGTCCGGCGGAGCGAAACAGAAAACGTCTGTATTGCAGACAGGCTTAGCGCCCATACCGGTGCCCATCGGGTCGCGGATCACACCGCCGATCCCGGTATTGGCTCCCCCGTAAGGTTCCAGAGCCGAAGGATGATTATGCGTTTCAACTTTGAAACATGCATGATACTGATCATCAAACGTCACCACGCCGGCGTTATCTTTGAACACACTCACGCACCAATCATCGTCACCCAGAGAGTGTCGAATTGATTGTGTTGCAGCAAAGATTGTCTCTTTGAGCATGTTCTCATACTGTCGTTCATCCAGCGGACTATTTTCATCCAGACCCGGACCACGATAGTGAATTCGTCCTGCCAAGGTCTTGTGACTGCAGTGCTCTGACCACGTCTGCGCCACCGATTCGAGTTCGATATCCGTAGGGTCTCGCCCCAAGGAATCAAAGTGGGACCGGATTGTCTGCATCTCGACCAGAGTCAGATAAAGTTGCCCTTCACGCGAAAGACGTTCCAGCCCTTCATCGTCAAGTTCACGAATTGGGATGGTGACCAATTCAAACTCGTATGGGGATCCAATATCAAGCTGGTCCATTTCCAATGGTCCGACGATGACCTGTTCGATAGCATCATTGGACAGTGCCCGGCGACAGATGGGCTCGAGTGTGGAAACTTCAACATCCCCAAGCCAG
Source organism: Planctomycetota bacterium (assembly GCA_029977825.1). GTDB lineage: Bacteria > Planctomycetota > Planctomycetia > Pirellulales > Pirellulaceae > Rubripirellula. The sequence continues at coordinate 866 of JAPOKD010000275.1, forward strand.
TACTTGCGCATGGTTCGGACAGCTTTGACGTCGAAGCCTGCGTCTTGCGCGGCGCCAATGGTGCTGGCTGCTACGGGATCCATCACACCGGGTTTGGGTAGCACGTTGACCAGCGTGGTCTGCGTTCCTGGTGGCTCGTTCAGTGTGTCTTGTCCCGCAATTGCAACCACGGCCCGTTCGGTGACCGCATCACAAAGCAGGTTATCGGCAAGGCGGTTTGCTTCTGCCATTGCGAAGTCGCCTTGAACGAGGAAACTCCGTGCGAAGGCAACGGAAACTTGATCACCAAGACCGAGTTCGGAAATTTCTTCGGTTGTCCGTGTCGCTTCACGATCGATTTGATCGTCCGCCGGATAGATATCGATTTGCCAGAGAGGCATGTTCTCAGACCCTGTGAGTGATTCAGTGCAGGTGAGTCTCAGGGAGACTGTTCTTTGTTCTTTTTGGCTTCCGTCAGCCATTGATGCAAGGCAGTGTCATCGGCGTGTTGCAGCATTTGCCGCAATCGTTCCAGTTCATCTGCGACTTGTTTCAGTTCGCTTTCAATGGCTGCTCGATTCTCGCTGCAGATGGCTGCCCACAGTGTTGGGTCGCCCGCTGCCACTCGAGTGATATCACGCCACCCGCTTCCTGCCAGGGGCAGAGCCTCGGGAGACGCGATTTTTGCAACCAGTGCCGACACCAAGTGTGGCATGTGACTGATCGCTGCCAAGTGGGTGTCATGCTCAGATGGCGTCATTTCGCACGTTTGCCCACCTGTAAGCCTCCAAAACTGGTGGGCTTTTTCCAGCAGTTCAGGGGAGCTTGTTTCGGTCGGTGTCACGACGACAAGTTTTTCGTCAAATAATGAGCTGGTCGCGTTTTCGGGGCCCGATTTCTCTGATCCGGCGATTGGATGCGCGGCGATAAATTTTCGGCTGGCTGCGGTCGCCTGACCAACGCTCGCCACAATCTGGCGTTTGGTGCTGCCCACGTCCGTGATCAAGCAATGCGAGGGTGAACTCTCAGCTGCCAAAATGACCATTTCTGCGATGCGATCGACGGGGGAAGCTACGACCACCGCATCGCTGCGCTGGCAGGCTTCCGAGATCGTTTCAGCTGTCTCATCCACCATCCCGCTGGATGTGAGGAAATGACCTTTTTCAGGGTTGCGGGCAAAACCGACCAGCCGCGTTTGGGGCAGAACACGCCTTAAGGACAGCGCGACGCTGCCGCCCAACAGGCCTACCCCCAGAATAGTCACCTGTTGAAGCCATTCATTTTCAGCAGTTGTAGACATGAACGAACGGTACCGGAAGCTTCGTGGGGCGGACGGGAGCACCCGCAATGATCGGCTGCAACTCGCCGTATTCTAGCCCGCTCAAGCCGCTCTACCCAGTCACCGTTCTGCATCGATTTGCCAACTCGTTGCCACAACTGATTTGCCATGACTCCGCCGTAGACCAGGATTCGATCTGGTTTGGGACATCCAAGCTTCTCTGGCGATTCGAGGCTTACATGTCGGGTAGTTGATGGCCCATTTTCGTTCGTTTGGTTTCAAGGTACCGTTGATTGTGCTCATTCACAGGGGGAACAATGGGTACTTGATCGACGACTCGTAGGTCAAAACCGCGAAGATTGAAAGCTTCGGTCTTTTTTGGATTATTGGTTAGCAGCCGGACTTCGTTGAGCCCCAGATCTTTCAGAATTTGCAGCCCAATCCCGTAATCACGCATGTCAGCCTTGAATCCCAGGGCATGATTTGCCTCGACGGTATCCAGTCCGTTGTCCTGGAGACCGTATGCGCGAATCTTCTGTGCCAGACCAATTCCGCGTCCCTCTTGGGGTAGGTAGACCACCGCTCCACGCCCTTCACCACTAATCATTTTCAGCGCCATGTGCAACTGATCGCCACAGTCACAACGTAGTGAAGCCACCAGATCGCCCGTGAAGCAACTGCTGTGCATTCGTACCAAGGGTGGTGGTCCCGGAGCAGAGAGATCGCCAAGCACAAGGGCGACCGGTTCTTGTGCCTCGTATTGCACACCGAAAACAATGATTTGGAAGTTGCCGTACTTGGTTGGCAATTGCGCTTCAGCATCACGGCTGATTAACTTCTCACTAACACGTCGGTGTGCAATCAATTGCTCGATGCTGATGATTTTGAGATTTTCTGTTTCTGCGATTTCACCCAGCCGATCCCGTGTCGCACGTCCGCCTTCGTCGTCTAAAACTTCGCAAAGAGCAGCGGCCGGTGCCAGACCGGCCATTCGAGCCAGATCGACAGCGGCCTCCGTGTGCCCCGCGCGACGAAGCACTCCACCCTGTTTCGCCAGCAGAGGGTAGACGTGTCCCGGGCGGACAAAGTCATCTGTCGAACAATCCGGCGATGCCATTCGACGGATCGTTTCGCTACGTTCAGTGGCCGTAATCCCGGTCTTTGCTTCTCGAATATCGATCGGTGTCAAAAATGCAGTTTTCAAAGGCGCGTCGTTCTGGACTACCACCGGATTGAGATCGAGACGTTTGGCGACGTCGGGAAGAATCGAGACGCATAGTTGACCCCGCCCGCCGAGCATGAAGTTGACGACCTCAGGACTCGCCTTTTCTGCTGCGCAGATATAGTCACCTTCGTTCTCACGATCCTCAGCATCCACAACGATCACGACTTCACCGCGGCGGATAGCCTCTACGGCTTCAGGTACGGTGTTTAGTTCGATTGACATGGATGAAATAGTCCGCTGGATTGAGATTCGACTGGCTTGGGTGTTCGCCTTATTATCTAGACAACGCTCTATTATACGCTGCGGCCAGATTTCGCCCACCTCCCGCTTGCTCTGCATCTCCCTCTATGACCTACACATCCAACGTTTTGGCTGGAGATTTCAGATGCGGGGTGGTGATCGTGCTGTTAGCGTTGACGCTACCAGTCAGCATCGCGACCTCCCAAGGGCCGGATTCTTCCGCTCCCCAAGATACCGCTCGACACCAGATCCCACGGCACAAGACCGCACATCAGGGGAACGCGGGTACAGACAACGCACTGCAGAACCATAAAGTGTCAAAGAATGAGAATGACACAGAGTCCGGTATCTCAGCAAAAGCGCAGACCAAATCTGAGCCCACTCCAGATAGTCCAGCAGATTCCAGCGGAGTGGTTGTCAGTGGCCGCGAATCAACCTTTGCCAACGGTATCAGGTTGAAGCAAGATCAGCGTTTCAGTCAACAGGCAGGGAAAGCTGGGTTGTGCGATGTGTATTTGCCCGCGTCGGATGCGCCAAAGGATGGTTATCCGGTTGTGATTGTGATTCACGGAGGCGGTTGGGCTGCGGGTGATAAGTGGACGATTGCTTCTTATTCACGACTGTTAGCCCAAGAGGGCATCGTGGCTGTGACGATCAACTATCGTCTGGCGCCAGCCCACAAATTTCCGGCACAGGTCGATGACGTTCGGTCAGCCATGGTTTGGGTGAGCCAAAATGCTCCAAGGCTCAAATTGAACGCTAATAAGGTCGGCTTGTTCGGTTATTCCGCTGGTGGTCACCTGTCGGCATTACTGGCGTCTCTCGCAGATGAGACCATGGTGGTGAGAGCTGCCGCCAGCAACTGGCCAGTTACAGACAAAAGGTGGAAGCAGTTACCGAAGATTTGCGCTGTCTGCGCAGGAGGGCCTCCTTGTGATTTTCGATCTCTTCCCATCGACAACAATGCCATGGCATATTTTCTCGGGGGTTCACGACGGGAAAAACCAGAAGCCTACGTCGCAGCGTCGCCTGCAGCACATGTTTCGGGCGATGATCCGGTAACTCAGTTATTCCATGGAGAGGGTGATGCTCTGGTGCCTTTGGCGGGGAACCGCGATTTTCATAAATCGCAGGTCAAGGCGGGCATTGATAGTCGTCTCGCGGTGATCCCCAAGCAGGGGCACATGCTGACATTTATTAGCCCCACCACTTACCAGACGGTGATCAATTTTTTCCGTGAAGTACTCATCAAGCCCGCCATCGTCTTACCGCGGTAATGATATTCGAGGCAAAGTTCCGCATCGCGTGTTCTGGACGCAGCCGTTACCGGCGATTTTAAAAATGACTTGCCTCGTGACTCGCTTCGGATCCATTAACATGGCAGCAAATGGGCCAGAAAGGAACTCATGTGCTTTCTTTGGTCAGGAAGGTACCGGTCGATTCCCGCCATGATTTCCGCTCCTGTTTGTATCCCCTTGCCGGTCAGTTGACGGTACTTGGAAACGGCAAGAAATGTTTTAATGGTTCTCAAGTCCGCCTCCAGGTGAAACTGAAGCCCATAGACGTGTTCTCCCAGACTGAAGGCCTGATTGCGGCAGCCGTCCGATTCATAAAGATGTTTGGCGCCGTGTGGGATGTCAAAGGTATCCCTATGCCATTGGAAAACGGTCATTTGCGATGGCAGGCTCGCATCTACGGTCGAGGAGGGGACAGCGGTGCGTCGAACGGTATGCCAACCTAGTTCTGGCTGTGGATTGCGCCGGACAGGTGCCCCCATCGCAGACGCCAGAATTTGCGCTCCCAGGCAAATTCCCAGAATGCGCTTGCCTGCGTCCATGTACCTCCGTACCAGGTCTTGTTCGTTGGCTATCCAGTCTGGGCGGTTTGCCACTGTTAAGGGATACGGACCACCGAGCATGATCATCGCATCGCAGTCTGCGGATTCAGGAATAGGATGGTGACGATCGATTCTTACGGTGATGATCTCATGCCCGAGCTCTGAAATCACGCTTGCCGCTCCAGCTAGCGAGTCCGCGGCACTATGTTGGATCACAAGGACTCTCATAAAAAGCCAACTCAAGAACGGATGTTAATTGCAAGTTCATCAAGGACGCTGGCGTCTCCGTTGATTATTAACCACCATTGGGGCACCACGTAACTACGGGTTGACATCCGAGTGTCAGTGGCTTGTAGATCGATTACTGGGCATTAGTGGTTAATCGAACTCGTACCGGTGCTGCCGAGGTCAATGTGGTATCGGTGGCATGTGGTACAGTTGTCGCTGCTTCCGCCCGAGCGATGGCAACTGCTACAGATTTCGCGGGACAGGGGTAAAAATTTCATGTGTTCGTGAGATGCTGGTGTTGCAGCTAGATCGATAATAGAGGCGGCAATGTTGACTGACCGGACACGCGGTGACAATGTATGCAGTTCATCTCGTCGCATCTCTTTGGTACCAACTCGTTTTTTCAGTCGAGCTTGTCAGAGGTTGTCGTTTGACTGCCGGGTATCTACCCGGTGAAACGAAACGCCAGAAAACTGTGAATAAGTCCACCTGCAACCAACGCGAGTGTCAGAATGCTGTGAAAAACGACCCACAGTCGCAAACGCAGTTGTAAAGCAAATTGGTAATCCAAGTCGTCTCGACGCCGTACCAGAGCTGCGAATCTTCCGGCCGTTCCTCGTCCTTCATTTTCAAGATACCGTTCCAGATCTTTCAAACCACTCAACAGTTTGCGCCTCCGTACGCCGGTCGGCATCAGCACATAAGCCAGAGAGGGACGCGAAGTGAAAAATGGATTCAGGTGTTGCGAGTAGAAGCTGCCAAGAACCGGTATGCCGACTTGCACACTGAGTTCTTCAAGCAGCTTTTTTGCGTGATCCGCAATCTGCCCACGATGCCACTCAACTCGATCAAAGCGGTGCTGTCCCTCGACAGCGGTCAGTCGTTTTGGCAACGTACGTGAGGCGTACAGCCCATAGAAACCACTGCCAGTAACAAGCAGGAAAAGGATCGATAGTGCGCACTCGAAAATGCCATTTCCAATCAGATTCGGCACATGCATCCAATAAACACCTGCCGTAAAGAATCCCATATAGATGTGGACTTGAGTCCATGTGCTGACACTTCCCAGAGGCAGGATCGGTATGCGACGGCGCATGCCAAACGCCGCAAGCAGTAGAACGCAGCAAAGAAGTGTTCCGCCTGTCAACATGGCGACGTCCGCGAGACGCCCCGTTTGGATCCAGACAATGCCGAACATGACCACGAGCGCAGCTGATGTTACGGTAACGGCAATACGGCGACGTTGACGAAATGTGGGAGTGGGCATGAATCTAGCTCCGGAGGTCGAGCCACTCCTGCAGTGGTTTGGACTCAGTTAGATCAATCCGGACCAGTGCGTCATGGGGGCACGCCGCAACACATGCTGGCCCTGATGGAAGTTTGTTGCACATGTCGCACTTGGTCGCTTTTACAATGGGCAAGTCAGTGCTGACGTCGCGGTAAGGCCGGCCCTGCGGGTCAAATACCTCAGTCATGCGGATATTCTCGTAAGGGCAAGCAGCAGCGCAAGTGCCACATCCAACGCAAATCGATTCATGAATCTGGACGACGCCTGATTC
>JAPOKD010000421.1 GCA_029977825.1 Planctomycetota bacterium
GATACTAATTGCCTCTGTCTCCACATGTCCTGGAGCAGGGCCAGCTCGCACCTCCTGCCTCATCCGAATCTCCGTATTGGCATCGGATACGGGTTTCAGCTCAACCTGATCATTCGAAGTTGTACGCCGCAGAATGGTTCGATAATCACTCTCTGCCGGATAACCGACGACCAATTTAAAGAGGAATCGATCCAACTGTGCTTCTGGCAACGGGTAAGTTCCCTCCTGCTCGACCGGGTTCTGTGTCGCCATCACGCAAAACGGGTCCTCAAGTTGAATTGTCCGTTTACCGACAGAGATCTGTTTCTCCTGCATCGACTCCAACAACGCAGCCTGTGTCCGCGGCGTCGCGCGGTTGATCTCATCAGCAAGCACCAGATTGGCAACCAAGGGTCCGGCCTGAAACTCGAGCTTTGTACCACCCGCTTCATTTTCAGTAAGCACATTTGTTCCGCGGATGTCCGCGGGCATCATGTCGGGAGTGAACTGAATACGACTGAAGCTCAAATCAATTGCCTTTCCCAATGAGCTCACCAGCAATGTCTTCCCCAAGCCAGGCACACCCTCAAGCAGTACATGGCCAGCAGCAAACAACGCTGCAAGCACGCCATCAACGGTAGCATCCTGTCCCACCATCATCCGTCCCACCTCGGTTCGTATGGCAGCATGCACAGAGCGGAATTCTTCGGCGGCTTCTTGAGCTTCGGCAGGGGTATCAGCGGACAAAGTAGAACTCATGATTGCGGGCTGTCACTTTCTGAGACGTTGGACGTCTGCAAGGAATCGTCGGAATTAGTTGTATCGCTATCTCTCTCAGTCGCTCTCAAAGGAGTCCTGTCACGCTGATCAAGAAAATATCTGCGAACCAGGTTCTGCAACCACGGCTCAAGTTCGGGATGATGAATGGGTCCAACAGGACCATTTGTCGCGGTTCGATCCTGTGCATCCACCGGTTCACTGTCTTCAATTTCAGGAGTGATACGTTGTTGCGTGATCCTTATGCGACCCTTGTTGGGTTGACCGTTGACGCGATCAGGGATTGGAACTCCCAAGACAAGGGAAGCGACGCCGCGCGACTTTTTCTGCCCACCTGGCCCGCCACGTCCGTTGGCATCCGGGTTAGGCCTCGCGTTGCCAAAGCCAATCTGAAGGTCACGATTCACTGGTGTCCGGCGATCACGCATGTTGGGTTGAACGCCACCACGGGACTCCTGCTCCTCTTCCTCATCATCAACATCTTCTTCGTCTTCCACGTTGTCATCTTCAGGCGTCGCGGCTTGACTGGTACTTGCCCAGTCACTTGGTGCCGCATTATTGTCGGACCCCTTTGAAGACCCCTGTCCTGAACTGGCTCCAGAAGGCTTTTCCTCTTCTTCGCGCTCTTTCTTTTTACGTTCTCGCTCGGGCTTACTCTTCTTTTTTTTCTTCTTCCTTGGCTTCTGTGTTTCATCAGATTTCGAGGGCTGCCCTGATGCGGACGGCGCACCTCTGGCACTGGACGGATTCGAAGACTGCTGACTCTCCCGAGTCTCACCCTCGTTCAGCTTGCCATCGGACTCCTCCGCGTTATCCGGGATCGCAGCATTCGCATTGCCCTGCCTGTTTACCGCTTTCTGCTTCCGAGGCTTCTTGGTGACTTCCCTGTCCAGCTCCTCTTTCTTCTCCTCCGACGGATCCTCCAACCTCTCTTCATTATCAGGATCAATCCTGCCATCTGTTTCTTGCAGGACCTCACCTAACTGCGAGCCACTTGCCTGCCCCAGTTCTACATTGCGCGAAAACCGACCGACAAATAACAACAGAGCGATCAAAACCGCACTGACTGGAATTGCAAGCCATGCCAGACGCGTCTCCATCGGCCCCGGTCTCAATCCCTCCAGCTTCACAACACGACCGCGCTTCACCCATTGAGATGCATCGGCAACCGCTGCCTTCATGAATCCGTCAACAACAGACCGCCGCATAAAGTCATCTGCAGTAGTAATCCGCTCCGCTGATCCAATCTGCTTGTCGGTTGCCAATAACGCATGTTGCCGATCAATCCGGATTTTTAGCGTTGCAGCCTTGTAGAAAAACCAGCAACAGGGCAACAATGCTGTGATGCCAATCCAGGCCCACAACGGCAAAATGGGTCCAGACTGAAACCCGCTCAGATACCGCACCAACTGCAGAATCAAGCCAACGAGTGGAGTCACCAGCAACAAGCTGAACGCGACTGGGATATTCGCCCGCATCGCGGTGCGTTGGTCAATCGACTGCATCTGGTTTGACGCATTCCAAACGACCGTCTTGATATCTTCTTCTATCCCGTCAGATGCCTGATCGCTCATTTCCCCGACTCCTTCCGCACCAGATCACATTGCCGGGATTGAACCGCTTCACCGGTTTCTGCATCCCGCACCACGACAATGACTTCAACGCTTTTCGGCTCAATCCTCAGCCCCATCCGTGAGCCACCTTTGGTTTCACCCTGCTCCAACTGTTCGATAAATTCTCGATTCTCCTGTTCTAACTCAGACAGGTCTCTGGAAAAACTGAAGTTCAGCGTCCCATCCTCATCTGGCAAAAACGCGACCCCTGAAAGTGGACCTCGCGTAGCCAATCCACGCGCCAGCATGCGGTGAATCACCACGCCACTGGACCCGTGGAACACCACCCCACGTTCGGCAACAACCACTTGAACGACCAAAGGTCGCATGGCCAAATCCTGCGGTGAACCAATTTGCGGACCAGCGACCTGGACGGTGCCGTTCAACAGCGTTCCATCAAGCACTGCATCCGCCGCGAGATCGACCTCACTGTCCCTGGCAAGTCGCCCAACCACCGCATCACGCGTGGCCTTGTATATTTCCTCGGCATCTCGATGCTTACCAGCACCAGGTGCACTGCGGACCCCATCCACAACCTGAACCACTGGGCCTCGCACCCCAAGCCAAGTCGCCATGTACTGTGCCAGTGGTGTTACCAGCGGTTCGATTCTTGGGGTGGGAAGATGGTAGGAAAGAAATACGCATTCACTGTTCTGAAAGTGTGACAGCACGCCTTGATTGCCCAAAGCACCACCAATCGCTCCGCCACGTTGTTCGGTTCCAATGTAAGCATTGGTAAAGAATTCAACCAAGCTCGTGCGATTTGTGCGCCGAGATGAATCGACAGCGAATTGCTCCGGTGCCGAGAAGTTCCGCACACGACCGCTGATCATCCGATCAATTGATTCGATGGTCATACGGTCCTCTGGAGGTAAATCCCTGTCCAATCTCACCAGAGATTCCATCGCAAGCTCACTGCTTTCCTCCTTAACCAACGCCTGTATGTATCGGCTAAACGCTCGTTTGGTTTTTCCATCAGCTTCGTACACACGAGCAAGATTCAAGTTGATCATGCCGTCTTCAGGTAGTCCAAAGGCAGCAGATAACAGATGTCGCCACGCCTCGCGATTATCTCTTGGCAACAGCAGTTCCCCCAGACGGCCGTGCAGTTTGTAATTGGCCTCGGGGTATCGGTCTTTCCTCGCACTCTTTACTCCGATTTCACCTGCAGCAATTCCGAGATCGACCTCCCCTTCATTGACGAGTTCTTCCATCAGGTCGAACAACCGCGTGGCTCGCAGATCTTCTTTCATGGTGTCGTTGACCCACTGAATCGCAGTCGAAAGTTCGTCAGTCTCTGCACCCTCATCAAGCATCAATGTCAACAGAAACTCGGCAGCTTCCCGCCCCAACCGCGTGTTACCGTGTTCTTCCAGCCAGGCAAGGACAAGATCACGATCCTCAGACACCATCGCCTGAAACCATTGCAGTTCCTCATCGGGAAACTGCGGCGATCTCGTGGCTCGTACCGTTGCCAGCAAGGACCGCCGATCGATATGGATCCTGAATGTTTCCAGCAAGTTGAGCCCCATCACACCGGCAACACCATCGGGATGAACTTGCACCACCTCGCTGGGACGAAAGGCTACGTACGGTGCGAAATCCACGGTCTCGCATCTGACAGGACCAACATTACCCGCCGGACGCCGCAAAGAATTGCACAGCCGTCGCTCAAGACAGGTGTCGTAGCGTGAGGACCCAATGGCCAGGGCGCGTGTTAAGATTGTACCCCTTTCCTCGGCCTGATCTGCTGTCACTGCCTTCGGACCTGGCAGCTTTACCGGAAGCCAAACCAGATCATTCTGCAAAGTGATTGGCGTAATGAGCTCTGCCCCGCCTTCCACAGGTTGATAATCCGCCAACTGACCTGCCGGCGCCAGGCTGACTTTATTCTGGGGCAGGTCAAAAATCACATCAAAATGTTTGAGTACGTGTGCCCCAATCGCGCCGGTCAACGCGTTTTCCCCGATCTCAGTTGAATGGTACTTGGTGAACTCTTCAAAGTCCTCCTCAGGGCCCAGCTCTCGTCGAGCAACCTCCAACGTAAAGTCGGTAAAATGCAGGGTGAGCGGATTGGGTTTTCCTGCTTGAGTTTCAGCCGGAAGAGGTGCGGCTGCACGGTTGTGCAACTGCAGGCCATAGGCACCATCGAAATCCAACCACAAGTTGACAGGCACCCTCAGCTTTGGTCCTGAGATGTCGCAGCCGACAATCAAACGCCCGTCAACCACCTTGACGGGGATGGATCCGCCCTCGTCGCTGATCACAGGGGGACGATCGAGAGCGTCACTCGACTGTGCAGCAAGCGATACCGGCACCAGCAAACATCCTGCGACCGCGAAAAGGCAGGCTTGCGTGAGACGTTTCAATGGATAATTCCGAAGCATTCAATAACCGTTTTATAAAACCGCATGGTAGCTGAGAGACGCCAAAGATGCACAAAGAAACCCGCAGTTTCCGTTAGCTGCCCTCTGAATGCGGTTCCTTGCTACCCCACATGTGTACAGTTTCACCAGTCAACCTGCGATGGGGCAAGCGACTTGCCCTCGTGGCGCGTTTGCCCCCCCGGCTGCCACTGCAGCACCAGTAAACTCAGGATGAACTGCCAATCCGGACCGCTCCAGACCGCCCGGTCTTCCCCTTCAAGCAGGAATCATCGTTACCGCCATGTAATACATGACGAGACGCAAATCGTGGACTGTGCATCGATGCCCCGCCAACCGTAACGAGGCACCAGCAAACCGTGACGATGCCTGTGCAGTCTCGCTACACCGGGCCACACCGCCGGCCCGTGTGACCCGAAACGCCTGGCAGACGCGGTTTTTGAGCATCAACCAACCCAGACACTCACCCAACGTTCAGGACCCAGCGTAGATTCCAACCAGAATCGCTATTTCTGGTACTTACGCGCAGCGTCTGCCCAGCATTCATGTTCCGCTTCTGTGCAGCAGACCCATTAATTTTTTGGCTTACCCTCGATTTTGCCAAATGCAAATGTGTCCGCGATCATTTCAACTTTGATATTAGCAGTGGATGGTACGCTCACGGCGACCGGATCAAAGCCGCGTCCTCAGCAGGATCCCGGTAAGATTGCCACTTCCAGTACCTCCTGGGTCTCCGCATCGACCACTTTGAATTCC
>JAPOKD010000317.1 GCA_029977825.1 Planctomycetota bacterium
AAGGCTTGGCATTCTGCTTCAGAGCTGATTTTGGAACACACAGGAATGCAGGTGTTTCATTATCTGCTTGCGACTGATAGGTAATCCTCCGCCGCACATAACTCCCGCAGTCAACCTCCTCGATTATTTTCATCGCCGGAGCATTGAGTGCTTCGAATTTGGGCAGCTGTCCCATCACAGACTGCATTGCGTCGAGAATCGAGTTTCTTCTCACTACCCATTCATTTGCCGAGGTGGCATTACGTGTGTTCCCGCCCGTCGAAGGGATCTGCAGCAATGCATGAGGCCCTCGGCTTGTGCTCTCTTCTGAATTTTCGCTCTTTTCTGGATGGTCATCCTGATTCTCGATCTGTCTCTTGGGAGATTTTTCAGCTTCTTTTTTCGGTGACTTGGTGGCTGGGGGGGGTGGCGCGTTCAGTCGCAGTACCGACAGGATTGCCCGATGGTCGGAGGCGACTGATTCTTTGAGAACCGTCGTGTTGATTACAGTCCAGCGATCTCGGGGTCTGTACAGGATGAAGTCAATTTGTCGTGTCGGATTTGCAACTGGAACGGTCGGCAATTCCGGGCCTGCAATGCTCCAGGTTTCTTGCAGAGTTTTCAGCGTCGTGCTGCCTCGTATATCGTTGAAGTCACCAGCGATGAGGCTTGGTGTGTCGGGATCAGAATTTGCCAAAGCATTGATTTGGAGAGCTGACGCAATGCGTTCGGAATCATTGGGACGATGATCAAAGTGAGTCGCAATGAAATTGAATTTGTTGACTCGATTGCCTGTACCTTGCCAAAGTAACTTTGAGCGTATCAAGCCTCTCTGTTCACCCTTTCTGTGATTGGGAAGTAGGGTGTGGTTCTTTGATTCAATCTCAAATCGGCTCAAGATCATGTTGCCATAAGATCCGCCTTGTAGAGGTATATTCTCAGCGAACAGGACTCGCATGCCTGTCAGTTTCCCCAGTTCGAGGGGTTGATCAATGGAGTCGCTTCGACGCACGCGTTGATCTACTTCCTGGAGGGACACAATATCCGGCGTCACTGATTGAATCACTGCTGCAATCCGCTTGAGGTCCAGTTTTCCATCTGTTCCAGCAGCGTGGTGGATGTTGTAGCTGAGAACTCTCAGGGTCTGGTCATCTGACTTGTTCTGTGGTGTTGCTTGATTGGCTGCTTCGTGCTGTGCGGGGGCAGCAGTCAGGGGAATTCCTGAGGTGGGTGAGACCACCAGCCATATCAGGGAGGTGATGATTAAGGCGGTTTGCGATTTTGTGAAGTCTGGAATCATGTGTTTGCCGATATGAAGCATGCTACAAAAAGACAAGCGTGTGTTACCAGCATGCCTGTCGTGGTGCGTTTGAATTTGGAGTGGAGCCCGAGTGTTGCAGTAGCGCACCCGAGTGCTGCAATGATGCAGCCACCGGTCGGATACCACGCCAAAGCAAAGATTGCGAATACCAGCAGCATGGTAGCCGCGACGACTCCACCCATCGCGGTGTATTGGAGAGGCCCCGAATCGTGTAACGCAACGACAGGTTGCTGTGGTATTTTTTTACCGCTAGGAGCCGCCGCGAATGGTGAGCCGACCCTGTCGGGTGTGTCATCGACAATTCGAGCCAGGATAGGGGCATCATCATCGACAGTCTCGTTTGCCTGCATATCTTCATTCACGGCTTTGGCAACGGGATCCGGTTCCTGAATCGGATTGGTCTGACGCGTGTTGGGGTTGTCTTCGTCCGGGCTTGGTTGCGGCGAATTGTCCATCAGTGAAATTGTTGCCTGTGATTATGAAAGAAGTGTCGACGTGCGGAGAAGTTTCAGACGCCCGGCAGGCTCAAATGAGTCAAGTTGCATGGCAGATTTATCATTGCCCTCAAGGCCGCTGACAGTTTATTCTGGAGAGGCCACGCCCGTTTATCTTATTCGATTTTCGATCAAACCGTTCGGTTATACCAGTGCAGGAACAGCCCTCTCAGGGCGGCAGGTGGCTCGGTTCTTGCCTCAGGTGTGCTCGTTACCGGTGCGTAACGCTGATGTCGGTGGTTTTGGTCGCTACTGAACCATTGGGGTTCCCGAACCAACTGGGCTGGCGGAACCGTACAAATCATGACGTACAACTTGGAATACCACTCGAATAACAGATGAAAGTAACAGGAAATCGTTTGCGGGACACCAAACCGAATTTTGTTTTGACGTGTGTGTGTGCGGTAGTTCTGTGCGTTGGTTGCGTCATCCAAGCCGAAGAGTTCAGGCAGCCCCAGCCTCTGGAACCGGATGTCGCTGAGGCGTCCTCTGAAGGTCTTGAGTCGATGGCAGGGATTCGAATCCCGCCAGATTGGGAGATTCAGTTGTATGCGTCTGAACCTGATCTTGCCAATGTAGTTGCGTTTGATATCGACAATCGAGGTCGCGTTTATGTTTGTGAGACATTCCGCCAAAATCGTGGTGTGACAGACAATCGCGCTCACGACGATGAGTGGGTGAAAGCCGACTTGGCCGCGCAAACTGTGCAAGATCGTATTGATTATCACAAACGATTGCTGGGTGATGCAGCTGTTACCTACGCTCAGCATGATGACCGGGTACGGCGTCTCGAAGATTCCGACGGCGATGGGAAAGCTGACAGCAGTTACGTCCTGGCGAAGGGATTCAACCGGCTCGAAGAAGGAACCGGTGCGGGGATCTTGGTTCGTGGATCGGATGTCTACTACACATGTATTCCGAAACTTTGGCGGTTAGTGGATAAAGACGATAACGGCGTTGTAGATGAGCGGGTTGCGCTGTCAGACGGATACGGAGTGCGTGTCGCTTTCCGTGGTCATGATATGCATGGTCTTGTTTTAGGACCTGATGGCCGCTTGTACTTCAGCATTGGAGATCGTGGATATCACGTCACAACCGCTGACGGTCGGGTATTGGCTGATCCTGAGTCAGGAGCTGTATTTCGTTGTGAGTTAGATGGATCAGGCCTTGAGGTGTTTGCTACTGGTCTCAGAAATCCTCAGGAACTTGCATTCAATGATGTTGGCGATTTGTTTTCAGTTGACAACAACAGTGATAGTGGAGATCAGGCTCGTGTGGTGAATATACTGGAAGGTGGTGACTCGGGTTGGCGCATGCACTATCAGTATTTGCCTGATCGGGGACCCTTCAATCGGGACCGCATATGGGAACCACTGCACGAGGAACAACCAGCGTATATTGTTCCTCCGATTGCGAACTTGACTGATGGGCCAAGCGGTCTGGCTTTTTATCCGGGCACAGGATTCGGCGATGTCCTGAAAGACAAATTTCTGATTTGTGATTTTCGTGGAGGCCCTGCGAACAGTGGGATTCGTAGTTTCTCGCTGGAGCCGCAAGGTGCCTTCTATCGTCTTGCTGGTGACAGTGACCCCATCTGGTCGGTGTTGGCGACCGATATTGCGTTTGGGCCCGATGGAGCTCTTTACATCAGTGATTGGGTTGATGGATGGGACGGTTTGGGTAAGGGGCGAATGTACCGCGTGAGCGATCCCCGTTATCGTGATACGCCAATCGTGAAGAAAGTTCAGCAGTTGCTCGGATCAGACTGGTCCAGGCACACGATTGAAGCACTCACCGATTATCTTGCGCATCCTGATCGCCGTATCCGGTTCGAGGCACAGTGGGAACTGGCTCAACGCCATGAGTTGGATACGCTACTGGCTTTGGCTACCAATGTGGAATTCGATTCCGTCGGGCGGTTGCATGCTCTGTGGGGTGCCGATCAAGTTCTCAGAGATGATCCGGAGGTTCGCGAGGCATCATTAGAAAAGTTACGTCCGCTGTTGCAGGACAAGGATGATGTGCTGCGAGCTGCTGCGGTCAAAGTCGCTGGTGAGCAGTTGGATGCCGGCGTGGTCGCCCGTCTGCGGGAACTGTTAGGTGATCCTTCCTCACGTGTTCAATATTTTTCCATTCTGGCTCTCGCTAAGTTGAAAGATGGTGCTGCATTTGAGCGAGTGGTTGAATGTCTGACGTCCGCTGATAACAAGGATGCTGCTTTGCGGCATGCCGGGGTAGTGTACCTGGCAAGTCTTCGCGATCCATTGAAGATCGCGGGTTTGCGTAAACACGCCAGTGAACCCGTCCGCCGTGCCGCGGTGGTGGCATTGAGGCGACTTAAAATGAAGGAAACCTCGTTGTTTCTTGATGACGAAAGTGATTTGGTAGTTTTGGAGGCTGCCAGGGCTATTCATGATGAACCTATTCCATCGGCCATGAGTGCGTTGGCAGACATGGTTGGCGATTCGGATGGCTCAAAGGAGTTGCTGCGGCGGGTACTGAATGCCAACTACCGAATTGGCACGGCGGATTCTGCGACGAAATTGGCTACTTTCGCGAGTCGGGAGTCTGCACTACCGGAATTGCGGATTGAAGCTTTGGAGATGCTGGGGCAATGGGTAAAACCTGACCCACGCGACCGTGTTCTGAATGCCTATCGTCCTCTAGCCGGTCGGGAATCCCTGGTAGCTAAAAAAGCCTTGGAGCCTCATGTTGATTCTCTGATCACAGCACCCGAGGAAGTCCGTGAAAAGGCGATCGAGGTGGCCTCGAAATTAGGAATCTCAGGAATTGCGCCAGTCTTGGTCAAGCGGATCACGGATGCAGGTTTAGCACCCACGGCACGTGCGGTATCTTTGGCTGCCTTGAATCGCTTGAATCCGAAGAACGCGGTTGCTTTGGCGAGGCAAGTGAAGTTGAAGCCTGTTACCAAATTGCTGCCCGAAGCATTGAAGGTTCTGGCACAACACGATTCAGAAGCTTCACTGCCACGTTTCATCGAAGCTACTGAGAGCCGGAATCTGAAAGTCAGGCAATTGGCTTGGGATATTTTGGCCCAATGCAGTGGCCCCGATGTTGTGGCAACGATTGAAGGCGGGGTCAGATCTTATCTTGAGGGTTCTCTTTCACCAGATGTGCAGCTGAATGTAGTTGAAGCTGCAAACGGAAAGGTGAGTCGCGAATTGCAATCTGCATTAGAGGAGCATGCCAAGGCTGCTGCGAGTCAGGACCCATTAGCGCCATGGCTGGTAGCCTTGGATGGGGGAGATCCTGAAAAAGGTCGAGTAAGTTTCTTTGAGAATACAAAATTATCGTGTCTGCGATGCCATAAAGTAGATCGTGCAGGAGGGGCAGTTGGACCAGAGCTCACCCGCATTGGAGGACAGAAAGATCGCCGGTACCTGTTGGAAGCAATCTGTTTACCGGATGCTCAAATTGCTAAAAATTTCGAGACCGCCGTCATAGCCAATGATCTGGGTCAGGTTTTCACGGGCATTGTAAAAACTGAGAATGACGATTTTGTTGAGCTGATTCAAAATGACGGCGGGCAAGTTCGCATTTTGCTCGATGAGATTGTGGCACGCCGCAAGGGCATTTCATCCATGCCAGCAGACCTGACAAAGCTGATGTCCAAGCGAGAACTGAGGGACTTGGTGGCCTATCTGGTGAGTCTGAATTCGAGTCAACGTGCTGCCAATGAGGTTGAATGATTCAGGTTGTTCGTGTTGTGACGCTGGAAGTGGCTCAGGTCACCACTGAACAAAACATTGCTTTGCCAAGTCTGGTTGGCCTCAATGTTGTTCGCTGCTTCAGACGTAAGTGGACTCTGCCAGTACCCGTGTTGCTGGAAGGTCAGGATGGAAGCAATATCAGAGGATTTATTGCCTCGCCATTTTTCATGACCTACATTCCACTAACCGGTCAGGGATCTGTGTGCGATGTACATCGCACGAGTGGGCATGACAGAGTTGGCTGGTTTGCGTTTTTAATTCTCTGGGATCGAATTGATATTCGGTCCCTGAACGTAGTTACAGCCAGCCCACAGCTTTTCAAACTATGACCTGTCACCAACTCGCTCAGCGTATAGCCGGTTTGCGACCGGATTTTTCTCCCGTTGAAGTCGCTCGCCTGACTTTGATGATTCTTGCTCGAAGCAATGATGAGCGTCTTTTGACGGATGATGAAGAGTTGTACGCTGAATGGCGTAACGCTACATTCCGACTGGAAGCAGTTTCTGATCAACATGCCGCTGTTGCGATTGAGCTTGAACGCTTGCAATCGGACAGCCGAGTCGAATTTAGCGAAGAGCAATTGTGGATTCTGCTGCGGGCCGTGAAAGTTCAGAGTCAGTTGTTGGAAATCTATACGGAACAGCCTCAGTTCGTTTGATTAACGTTCTTTCAATTGTTGAACCGCATGGCGGGCTCGCGCAAGGAAATCGTTTTTTGGTTCACCTGTCTCCAGAAATATTGGTGATCCGATAGTGATACAGCTGAGCAAAGGCACCGGCAGAACTTCTCCCCGAGGCAAGATTCGATTGACATTGTCAATGTAAACGGGCACCAATTCCAGGTCGGGCCGTTTCTTCGCCATGTAGAACAGGCCGCTCTTGAATTTACCCATCTCATCATCACTGGAGGATCTGCCACCTTCGGGAAACATGATCAGTGAATAGACATCACCCATTTGCTGAAGCATGATGTCGATGGGGCTCTTGTGGACTTTGATCTCCTTGCGATCTACCAGCAAGGCATTGAAGCTCTCTGCCATGTGAGGCTTAAGCCAACCCTTTGACCAATAGTCTTTGGCAGCAACTGGACGCGTGATTCTGCGCAGTTCGCGCGGCAGA
>JAPOKD010000704.1 GCA_029977825.1 Planctomycetota bacterium
CGTTCAAAAAAAGGAAATGGATATTTGGAGTTTCTCCGCAGAGCGTACCGTTCCACTGCGACCACCAACTTCTGCTCCAGCTTCCCAGTCTTGGTCAAAGCCACCACGTGCTTGATATAAGCGCGTTGATCATCACGAGTCGCCTTCAAGCGATTGAGCAACTGCTCTTCCAAAGTGGCTGAGGTAGATCTGCTTGACGACAGAATCCTGGGTGACGTGATTTGCCCAACGACAACAGGGGTAGCCGTCAACGCCAGGACCAGCACGACAACTTTGAGTGTATTTTTCATTTTTATCTTCCTTTCTGTCCGCTTTTATCCAGCCCACGATGGCAAGTGCCGAACCGCAATCCTGAATCAACCTCACCCCAGCCCCGGGCACAGCTGTGCATGGACTGAGGAGTAACATCTGGCCCCAATCCGACGCAAGACAAACACTCAAATGGCAAAATAGGAGGTTTGCGTCATCCCTGATGCCGTCTTTTTGTTCTGTCTGCGTCGGTAGCACCGATTGTGTGTACAGAATCAGCCCCTTGGTCGAAAACAGACATGGGCGATCGTTGAATTGACAGGTCGCACATCCAAGGAACGGAAACATTGGCCGCCGAGTGCGGCGCGTCGCTCGGAAGGAATTCGGCATGAATCGTTTAATTATGGTCGCAGCACTTGGGGCTTTGTTGGTCGGCTCAACCGGCTGCCTTCATCACAATCTGCGCAAATCAACCGCTGGTGACTGCACATCCTGTGCAAGCGGCAATTGCAACACCGGAAATTGCAATTCCTGTCAGGCTCACCCCAACGCATACGGTGCAGCTGGTGCCTGTGTTGGCGGTGGTTGCGCCACGAACTGCAACGGACACTGCGGCAGCGCGTGTGCGACGACCCTCGGACACATGGGTGGCCTGTGTGGCGTTTGCGGTGGTCAAGGCTGCCGTACCGGCTGCATTCCCGGCCGTCTTGGTTGGCAGCAAGGTGGCTTGGACTACAGTGCCCACCTGCAGCCCGGCTGCATGGGTCATCACGCCGGGGACGCATTGAACAGTCGTCCCTTCTACCCTGGTCCGTCATCAGCACAGGTAGGTTATCCCTACTACTCGCACCGTGGTCCACGCGACTTCCTGGTCGACAATCCACCCACCATCGGCCGTTAGAACAGACAGTCGCAACTGTTCGGTTTGCGTAGCACCAACAGCCTGCTTTGTCACCAATATTCAAAAACAATGGCCATCGGGGAATTCCTCGTTGGTCATTTTGCGTTCAATACAAACGCCTGAACAGAGTCGACACGCGAACCTGCGTGGTCTTGAACCTGTCTTATACTTTCCAAAACTTCCCTCGAGCGTCGAGCATCACTGTGGCCTCAGACTTTCGCCTGAAAGAGCAACTTCCGGAATTGACCGAGCAGATTGTTGCGACCTACACTCCAGAAGACTCGATCAATCACCTTGGTCACTGTCCCTTGCCGAGTTACAAGGGTGTGGCGGAGATTCTGTTGAACCTCAAGGATGTTCTTTACCCGGGTTACCGTCGGAAGGTTGGCCTGCACCTTGGGAATATTCGTTACCACATCGGAAGCTTGATTGACCTGCTTCACGACCAATTAACAACAGAAATAGCTCGTGCCCTTCGACACGACGACCGTGTTCAGCAAAGTCATAATGACTGCGAAAGCGATATCGACTTCGAGGCCAAAGGGCAAGCGATGGCTATCGAACTGCTGAAGCGAATCCCTGCATTACGCGCGACTTTGGCGACGGATGTGCAAGCTGCCTACGAAGGTGACCCGGCCTGCCACACGACAGATGAGATCGTCTTCTGTTATCCTGGATTTGAAGCAATCACGGTCTACCGCATTGCGCACGAACTATTGAAATTGAATGTGCCCTTCATTCCGCGCATGATGACCGAGTGGGCGCACAAGCAAACTGGAATCGACATCCATCCGGGCGCGACAATCGCTGACTATTTCTTCATTGATCATGGAACGGGCGTGGTCATTGGCGAAACCTGCAAGATCGGGCAACATGTCAAGCTGTATCAGGGCGTCACGCTGGGTGCACTCAGCTTTCCAACCGACTCCGATGGCCAATTGATTCGCGGCGGCAAGCGACACCCGACCATTGAGGACCACGTGGTGGTATACGCAAACGCAACCATCTTGGGCGGCAGAACTGTCATAGGCCACGACTCAGTCATCGGGTCGAGTGTTTGGATCACTAAAACGGTTTCGCCCAACACAACAGTGGTGCTGGAGAAGCCACAGCTCCGAGTGCGTGGAGGCGCAGGTGACTCAGAAGTCCTCGACCACGATTTGAATTTTCAAATCTAGTCGCGACTCCACTCACATGTCCGCGTGGCGAAACACGCAACAAGACAATGGCATCCGTTCACCGGGGTGCGTCAGCCCATGTCTCAGGACCTGAGCACTGCATGCATGTGCTCGGAGTCATCAGGCAGAATCAATTCTCGGATGCCTGCTCACGCTTTTGGGCTGTTTGGTAGAGTCGGGACAGCTGCAGCATCAGCGGTAACAATGCCGCGTCCAGTGCTTGCTGATCCAGTTCCCCTACCCTTCCCCGCAGGACATCAATCTGATCTTCGAGTTCCGCCCGCTGCTTCAATTCCATTGGAGTGAATGGCAAGCGTCCGCCGGACGGCGTTACTGTGACTCTCAGCGCGGCAGCTCCATCCAGTGCGTCACCATTTTTCGCTTTTGCATTGGGTCGCACACCGCGGAACATTGTAGCTGGGGTTCCCTTACCGTCACCATTATCATCGATGATCGCATGCTCAGTGGCTATTCGGTCCGCGGCGTCATAAAACATCCGCACGCCAGCACTCGCACGCAAAAAAGCCTCATGGATCGAAACCTCACCATCATGGTCCAGATCTGACTCCTGCGAGCCGATCGCCTGAGACAGGAAATCGCCAAAGCGGGCATAATTCTGCTCGATACCACTACGGGTGGCAGTGACGACCACCCGCCGCGGACCAGACAAGCGATTCACAAAGGGCCCACTAGCGGAGGCACAATTGATGATCACCACTGGACGCTCTACTCCTTGCAACCACTCCGCCAAGTCTGCGCCCGAAACATCCGGTCCCCGCAAATTGAATTTCGCTACGTCTCTCGCATAAGTCCCATGCCCGATCAAGACCAGCCACAGCGGGGTTGAGTGACTCCCTTTTCCCGCCATCAGTGCATTGCGCAACGAATCCCGATCGCTGTTTCCTTCCTGTTTGCCATCAAGTCCGATCGACATAAAGCTCAAATCCGACTGTGCAGCAACCTTTCTCCAACGCTGGCCCCATTCTGCAAACGCCTCACCGAACTCCTCCGCTCCCGCTGCTCCTACCACGAGTATCAGTTGCCCGGCCCGCGACGTTGGCTTTACCGTCTTGCCAAGCTCTGTCTTACTGACAGGTACTTCGACCTCAGCCGCAGGACCGTCCCTGCTGATCTCTTGAGCACCGGCAGGCTCTGGAAGGAATGACACAAAAAATGACAGAAGCAGAACCCGAAACATTCCAGCGGGCGTCAGAAACATGGACAACCTGTTTGCCATCACGTTGAAGGAACCTCCCGCATGCGCGGCCATTGAGTCATTCATGCCAAACCTTTCCATCGTCTCAGCCCCCACTCACAACACAGACACAGCATCGCAAGAAACATTACCCAGGGA
>JAPOKD010000336.1 GCA_029977825.1 Planctomycetota bacterium
AAGCCTCCGTGGGGTTACCGACAATGGATGCTCGCAGGGAACCCTGCCATCTTTTTTGACCACCTGGCAAATACCTTCGGTGACTTTGTTCATTACCGAGGGGCATTTAACTTTTATCTGATCAATCATCCTGATCTAATAAAGACAGTTCTTCAGCAGACCAATAAAACTTTCGACAAGAACACTCCGATCTATCGGCGGTTTGGAAACGCCTTCGGAAATGGTCTGGTGGTTGCCGAGGACAATCATTGGCGTTGCCAGCGCAAGTTGATGCAACCGATGTTCGGCCATCGCGCTATCGAACAGTTCTTTCCTGTGATGGTGGCGGCAACAAACGAAATGCTGTCACGGTGGCAAGCCCGCCCCAACCATGAACTATCATTCGACATCGCGCCGGAGATGAGCCAACTAACACTTGAAATCGTCGGCCGCACCTTGTTCCGCGACAACTTTGGCAGTGTCAGCGACAGGATTCTTGAATGGACGCACACCATCGACAGATACAGCGCCAAACCGCCAATCCCGATTATTCGAGACTTCTGGTTTCCTTCAGGTCGCAATCGAAGACTAAAACGAACACTTCGTGAATTTCATGACTTTATCCAACAGATGATTGACCAAAGGCTGGAAACAGAACACGAGGATGACCTGCTGGGCATCTTACTTCGCGCCCAGGATCCGGATTCAGGCCAAGCGATGGCCCATCGTCAGATTGCCGATGAGGTACTGGGGATGATCGTGGGTGGACATGAGACGTCGTCAAGCGCGCTCACATGGGCGTGGTACGAACTTGCCCAACACCCAGACGTGTTCAGTCAGCTACTGAAAGAGATCGACCAAGTGATCGATGCAGGTCCTTTGCAGATCGAAAAAATCAAAGAGCTCTCTTTCACTCGAATGGTCCTCGATGAAGTTCTTCGAATTCACCCGCCGTTCTGGTTTGAAAACCGAAACACTCGGCAGGACACGAAGCTTGCGGGCGTCCACTTGCCCGCTGGATCAATCATCGTCATGAGTCGCTACTCGCTACATCGGCATCGAGAATATTGGCGTGATGCAGATCAATTCAATCCCGATCGTTTTGAACCGAACCATGAAGAGAATGCTCGTTCAAGCTACGCCTACATTCCTTTTGGAGGTGGCCCGAGAATTTGCATTGGAACACACTTTGCCATGATGGAGATGCTAGTGATCATGGCGCTGATTGCCCGTCGATTTGAAATAAAGTTATCGTGCGAAGACCGCCACGAAATGTCAGCCGCAACGACGATGACCCCCAAGTTTGGTGTTCGAGTTACCGCACGTCCTCGAGTCTCATGAGCCAGACGCACGTTTTACCGCACGCCTTATCCATAACCGATAACCCCAATCGATGGGTTTCAGAGCGAGCAACACAGCAATCAGCACAGAAGGCAGATAAATTGGTGGGTGCCTGACCTGAGACGGCAAGTTTTCCGGCGGTAGATAATGCAAGGTCGTTGCCGGCTCAAGTTGCTGTCGAAGCCAAGCCCTGATACCACGAAAACGCCCCCCCTTGAGAGATTCGCCCATCAACTCAGCAAGGCGATCGCAATAGGGAAACATCTCAACTGGATAAACATTTGCGTTTTGAAACCTCTGATATCGCATCTGTTGCAAGTCCAGGTCTTGTGCATGGTCAGTAACGATCGACTCCGGTCGTGAGATCAAACCCGCAATCATTTTGCAAACGTACCTCGCTTGCATTTCACTTATCGTTGGAATGTTGCCGATGACAGGTCGAGCAAAACCAACAAGATGGACGTTAGTATGCTTCACGTGACAACAGCCCAAGAAGAAATCAGAGAAATCAAGGACACCGCGAAAAAGTTGGGCCAGCTGCATTTTATATCCAATGGATGGAACGACATAATCAGGTTTGAAACTGACACTGCTGTCCCCGCTAAACCCCTCAAACGACGTGAAGTTTCTGTCCATAGGCGCACCAATGATTTTGATGCGTCCGATCGCAACTGAGTCGAGAAAATCGTCACTCTTGTTGTGAAACATATTGAACAGGTCATCTTTTGCGTGATGCGTCAATCGATAATCCCACTGTTTCCGACGCTCAAGAGCAGCCTTGTCCAACTCAGGCTTGCTGGACAATTTTGTTCGCGATGGAAAAAGTCGCTCAAACACCCATCGATGTCGGATCCTTGCTTCAACAAATTTCTGACCGATCCAATTTCGCAAATCTTCGTGGATCGAAAGCATCAGCCGATTTCGCAAAAAATCAGAGGGCACGCCACGAACGGGATGATACCGTGGACTTACCCGAATGCCAGATCGCAATGACAGGTAGACTTCGTTCCCATGCTGAGGTTTTGACAACCGGTCTGCCAGGTCGACCGCCGATTCGCCACCACCCAATACAACAATCCGTTTCTTGCGGATTGGTACCGGACCATGCATCTCAGATACAGCGAGTTGCGGGATAGATGAATCAATTTTTTTCGGTTCAGCAGCTAATCCTGTGCAGACAATGACATGATCAAAATCCTCGTTCCAGGCTCGTTTGCACTCTTCCCGCTTATCAACACACTTCAGTCTCCATCGATGTCCATCGTTCGCAAGGTCGATCTGATCGACTCGAGTATGCAGATGGATGTATTGCTTTAACTGAAAATGGTCTGCAAATTCCAGAAGGTACTGTCCATACTCATTTTCCCGAAAGAATTCGTTCTTTTCAGCCGTCGACCCTGAACGTGTATTCGCCGAGTACTTTGGAAAGCATGCAAACTGGGTCGTGAACTTGGTCGAAGTCGAAACAAATCCGGGATATGGATCACCCCAGCATCCCGTAATTTCACCCGAGGCTTCGAAGCAACACACTTCCCAGTCTGGAAGGAAGTCACACGCGTACTTCAAGGTAATCAGTCCACTACTGCCACACCCGATGATCGCTAATCGCCGACGAGACTTTCCATGATTCGCGTTGAAAACGCCATTCATGGAATCACCGCAGTCAGACTGATCATCACAAAATTGAATTGTCCCGATTCAGGAACAAACAGCAAGATCCGATCACCATTCCTGATTTCCCCTCGACGAACAAAGTGGTCAAGCATGATGTAGATACTTGCCGCTCCCGTGTTTCCAGCTGTAGAAAGATTCGTCCAATATGGCAAAGGATTATCGGGATCCTTGGACAACTTTTTAATGGACCGTTCAACTTTCTTTCGGAAAAAGTGCGACGAAAGATGCGGCAAGACAATCTGGTGGTCGTCGAACGAATCATTATTGGCTTCCAGTGCCTTCTGGAGAAATACTTCTCCACACGAAAACAAATAACGGGAGAGAATGACAGAGTCCTGACTTAAACGTGCCGTTTTTGGCTCAAGCTTCATACACAACTCTGATTGGTTCGCAAACGACATGGAATGCGTCCAATTGACTCGAAGTGATAAACCATTTTTCGATGGCCGATCCTGCACTAACATCGCCCCGGCGCCATCTGAAAGCATGAATCGCAAAAACACAGTCATGAACCATTTAGTGTGGCGTAACTGAGCATGCTCGTGACGATCATCAATCGGATCGATTTCGCCGACTTTCAAAATCTCTGACGGATGATCAACCCCAACACAAAGAGCCTTTCTGTGTGCCCCCAGAGAGACCGCTCGGATTGCGTTGACCAGGGCAGCAGTGGCTGAAGAACAAACACCGCCATGCGAACTGATTTCCATTGGGTGATTGGTAGCGGGAATATCGCTGATCCGTGAGTGCAGAATCGACGCTGTGCCCGGAGCTAGCAGAGGCGAATACGTGGTGCCTGAAGTCAACATCGTAATGGGAACTGAAAGATCAGATGAATCAACACAGCGAAGTACAGCATGCCTGGCCATGTCGTAAACATCGTGAGTAGCCTTCAGGTCTTGGTCCTGAGCATAGTGCCGTGTGAGAATTCCGTTCATTCCAAGCACGGTGGACTTGATTTCCGCTTCCCCCGGCAAAACGCCCAAATACTTCTCAATATTGTCGTTGTCTACGGGCTCACCTGGCAAAAACGAGGAAGTCCCAGTGATGTAACAGGTCATACGACGCAGTTCTCCTTTGACGCAAACGGTTCATGCATGAGCAGGTCGTAAACCACTTCATCAAAAACAACGTGATAATACAAATACTGACTCGGATTTGAGAAAAAGACACTGCTGTTATAGTGCCCCCGATTACTGACCTCTTGCATGAAAAAATCGAGATCCGTGAGGACACCCGGGTTTTCGATATAAAGTCGTTTCATACACCACAACAAAATTGAATCTGAACCAAACGAGTTCAATGCCGTTACGGTTGTCTTTAAGTCACCACACAGAGTGATGACCATCACGACCAACATGACAAGACTCGTGGGACCTAAAAGCTGAAAAGAATGGCGTCGAGTTTCGTCCAGCAATGCTTTGCTGTAATTCTCATGGTCCTCTGGCTTGATGGAACGAAGATATTCAATGTTCTTCAGGAACTCATGCTTATCAAAGCGATCCACTAATTCGTAGCTGAGCAGGTCATGTCCAATGGTCAAGTTATTGCGTTTCGCGACCGTCAGGCTGTCGAGGTTGAAGTCACCGTCAATCCCGTTCAACTTTTCAGAAGAAGCAACCGGAGATTGATCAGGTCGCGACAGCAAATACCGATAGAGAATCGGCTCAATTTGTGTATGGCGAATAAATAATTCGGCAGCATCGGTACGCGCCAGATATTTCAGACCAAATGTCATGCACCAGTCAATCAGACGCCCCTCGAATCCAAGAGGCTTGCGTCGCAAGACAAACTTGATTGGGAAACTGACAATTCGAATAAGAAAATAGCTAACCAATAAAGCAGGTCGAAGAATTCGAAAGTCCCAATGGTCTTTCTCTTCTGAAAAGACTTCATTGACATACGGGGTGATGTAAGGATATCGATGCATGACCAGGATCTGCGAATCGCGAGGTAACAAGTCTCTTAATTTAACTATTCCAGGGCACGCGTCGCATCAATCTGAAGTTTGATCGAGGCTGGCTTTTCGTAAACCAAGGAAACTTTCGTCGCTGCGACCGCTCCAGAGCCCGTCTGATTCCATTTGTTGCGCGAACGACAAATGCCCTCACTGCCTCAAGCATTCGATAATCCAAAACGGCTGGTCAAAATAGACAACCCACCAAGCTGACCTGCCCCCCACACACAGCATCGACGCCACCCATAGTGACATGGCTGCCCGGCCTTCTCTGTAGAGCCAAAATTAACAGGGCGTTCGACAAAACTTTGCTGGGACGTCCAGAAACGAATACCGCTTTCACAATGAATCGGTCCATTCTACGGCAGTCACGAGAAGCGTTTGCCGCCGACTTCCCGAGAAAATGGACTATTCTGGCTGTTAACGGCTCTACATCGATAAGTGCTTGCATCCCAAACGTCCCCCAGTTGCGTTTACTTCTTCGATTGCCGACGATTGCCCTTCACGGGGTAAGAAAAGATGACTCCCCAGCTATGGAGACACCGTAACAGCAAAGTGAACCAACTCCAGAAGCAGTCCTAAGCAGCGCTCTTGAAAGTGCTCGATATCTTATCGCACGATGAGCGATGCCGGGTAACAGCAACTGTGGTGCCTGGCGAGGTGTGTCGCAGCGACGAGCAGTTCTTTACGAAACACAAAGAGCTCCTGTAGGCTATCTCTCTCGATCGCGGTCGCTCCTCCACCCATGCGAATTCAGACGTTCAGGCCCAGAAAAACGTTAAACCATCAATGGCAATGCATGACCATCCGGGCACCGAGAACCATGAGTAAATCAGAGAAATGCCGTGTTGCATTGCTTGCACGATGCACGGCCCGGCCATACGTGATTAAGGGTTTGAAATCCGCACTTCGGATCACTTCCATCATCGTGGTTCTGTTGCTCACACCCGCAGCGTGCAGTCACGCACAGAATCCTCGATTGGAACTGGGACGCAGACTCAAGAGGTTCGAGAACGCGTGGGAAACAGCTCACTCCACCCAGCGGGTTGCAGCCGTGCCTTTCCTCAAAACCGCCGTGCGAAATTTCTTCACGCTCCGGCTCTCGGAAGCTGGGCGTCAGTTAGATCAGGCATGGTTTTCAATTCGCGACGACGAGGCATCCAACGAGCTGACTACCGCCCTGATCGGCTCGCAGTTAATCGTCTCACCACTTTGTGCTGAAACCACAGATATTCCTTTAAAAGTCCGGCTGACACCGTTCTATCCAACAGGCATCAAGCCCGCTCCGCAAGCAATAGCTAAGCTGAAGCTGACACGAGCGACAGGTGAGATACTGGCTGAAACACAGTTTTCAATTAATCAACTCGTGCAAGGAGCAAGCTGGAATATTGAACGGATGCCTGAAGGTGATCACATACTCGCAGCAGTTACTCAAAACGACAACTTCGCTTTTGCCCT
>JAPOKD010000300.1 GCA_029977825.1 Planctomycetota bacterium
CCTTGGCCGCCCACTTTGTGGCACTTGTTGCACGTCCCGGCGGTTTGGAAAACTTTGAGTCCAGCTTTAGGGTCGCCCTTTCGGGCAACGAGTTCCGCGAGTGTTGGTAGTGGTTGGCTGTCTGCAGTGGCTGGAAGTTCAAGGTACTTGGCAGCAGTTGTCGCAATCTCGCTGTTTGAGGATCCCAGCAAGGTATTGGCCGCTGCAAACCTCAGGTCATCTGCAATCTGTCCACTTGCCACCAGTTGAATGAGTTGCTGCTGGCCACCAAGTCGCTTGCCTAATGCCGTGAGCGCCGCGGATCGCACGGCCAAGTTTGCCCGATTGCTTTGCATCAGCGGGAAAAGTATTGGAACGGTTTGTTTACCAGCGGCATGACCAATCAGTTGGACAGCAGCCAACGCCTTGGTGTCGTTGTCAGATGTCGCGACTGAGGTCAGTGATTCTCCTTTGTTCATTGCGAACAACAGCTCGGCGCCACGGACACCTCCGGTTTCTGAAGGATTGGCGAGGCAGTATTGCACCAGTGATTCCACAATTTCAGCCGGCTGGAATCGCTCGATGAGTTCAAAGTACCGTTCGCTTCCCTGTTCAGCATGCAGGTAACGCATTACCGCGGCTTTAGCGGGAGCGGAGCTGTCGAGATCAAAGTTCTGCAGGCGAAGCACTGTTTCAATGATCAATTTGTCTTTGGACGTAACTTCACCATTTTCCTGTCCTTGCAACGTTGTCGGGGCCGCCACCAGCAGCAGGCATGAAGCAACAGCGATCGTAGAGCTCAAGCGAATGAGGGCAGCCAAGTGCAGATCCCTTGTGAACGGGAAGGATGGGCCTGTAGGGCACCAGCCGAAACTGGTGCCGTACCGGAGTTTGGTAATTGAGAGTCGTAAATGGAGCATGCCAGTGAAGCAGAGGGCATCCTGATTCGGGTCAGAGGCCCAGCAGACTTTTTAAGGCTGCGTCCTTGCGGGCTCCACTGTGGAAGTCGAATGCCCGCATGAAACGGTTTTGCTGGGCCTCCGTCACCTTGGGTTGCTGCAGGGCTTTGACAAGGTAATCGGCAGCAGCAGACGCCCTGCTCCGCCATACGATGTCCTGTCCTGCAGGTGTGTTCCAGTCGTCGCCGACTTGTTCCAGCCAAGCTGCGAAGCAGGCATCGGGGTTCGTATCTGATCCGATCCCGAGTGCTTCCAGGTACCAGCGATCTTTTCCATCGTGTTGAAGCGCAAGCTGTGCCCAGACCTGTGCTGCCTGAGGAGATTTGCTGTGACGCAACGCTACTGCAACTTCCCGTCGCACCTGAGGCGAAGGATCTTGGGCTAGCGAGGAGATGTAATCAAGGACGTCGCCCTTCATCGCTGGATCGTCTGCCAGCTTGAGTTGGCGAGCGAGGCGGATTCCGACGATGCGTAGATTGGGATTTTTGCTGCCCAATGCCTGCTTGATCGTTGTTGGCCCTCCGCCATCGATTTTTCCAAGTAGCCACAGTGCTCTCGCCTGATAAATGGGGTTACTTGAGGATGCAAGTTTCTGCAATGCGGCCTCCGCAGCACTTCCTTTCTGGTGAAGGGATTGCCATGCCATGTAACGCACGGCGTAATTCGGATTTTTGAGCGCTTCGATAGAGCCCTCGATGGAATCAAAGTCGAATTTCGGCACTTTGTAATCACCCTTGTGATTGCCGGGCATGATACGGAACAGACGTCCGCGATCCAGATCGCCCATGCCGTGCCCACCTACGCCAGGGTCATACCAGTCTGCGACAACGAGTGAACCGTCTGGTGCGACTTTGACGTCAGAAGGGCGGAACCACTTGTCTTTTGTTCCTGTCAGGATGTTGCGTATTTCTGCTGAATAACCGGCGTTGTCATTCGAGATCATGTAGGCTCTGCAGACGTTTGGGCCAGCGTCGCAGTGCACAACGTGCCCACGGAACATTGGCAGCAAGTCGCCTTCGTACACCGTGATGCCGGTGGGTGAACCCGCGCCTGTCTGCAAAAGGTTAGGGACCACCCCGGGGTCGCTGAGATGCCAGTGCCGTTCCGGGATGCTTTCACGCATTCCTGTTCTTTTGGCTTTCCAGCCTGCGCCGGTTTTTTCGTCCTTGTAGCCGTAGTTGCCGAACTCCATCACGTAGTTGATTCGCACACCCCGGTTGCCATCATCGTCATTGTCAGATTGCCAGATGCTGCCGTAGGAATCGACGGTGACCATCCAGTTGTTTCGGAAATTCCAACCAAGAGTTTCAAACTCGCTGCCATCCATGTTGCAGCGGAACACCATGCCTTCCTGATAAGGTTGGCGATTCGCTGCGACAACGATCCCGGCTGCATCGACGATGGGTTGACCATTCTTATCCTTGATCTGTCGGCCAGCATTTCCAAAATTGAAATACAGCTTTCCGTCAGGGCCGAAAGTGAAGGCATGAATTCCGTGATCGTGTTGCGAGCCACTGATCCCACTGAACAGGACTTCCTGCGTGTCTGGTTTGTCATCACCATCGGTGTCGGTGAATACCTGTACCTTGTCACCCGCTGATACGATCACTTTGTTGCCAAGCACGCAGACGCCATGCGGCGAGTCGATGTCGCGGCCCTGATAGAAAACTTTTTCGCTGTCGACCATCCCGTCGCCATTGGTGTCTTCCAGAATCAGGATGCGGTCACCCTCAGGCCGTTTGCCATTGTGTTTGCGGTAGTTAACGATTTCGCAAACCCACACGCGGCCACGATGATCGATGTCAATGTTTGCAGGACTCAGTAATTGTGGTTCGGCTGCGAATAGACTTGCCGCAAGTTCGGTTCCAACCTCAAGTCCATCCAGAGCGTCGGCAACTTCGCGAGAACCTCCACCGCCGCCAGAACCGCTGGGAGTAGGGGGCTGCTGCGTGTACACCGCAAATTGCACGCTACTGGAATCACCACAGGACCCTTGGTCAGTTCCACCGTTGTCGAGTCCACCCAAGGCCTTGAAGTGGGTGTAACCG
This sequence comes from Planctomycetota bacterium, assembly GCA_029977825.1. Classification (GTDB taxonomy): domain Bacteria; phylum Planctomycetota; class Planctomycetia; order Pirellulales; family Pirellulaceae; genus Rubripirellula. The sequence goes on from JAPOKD010000300.1 coordinate 2,987, forward strand.
GCAGGAATGTCAAAAGCGATGACGGAATTGGCGTGGGTCCCGATGCCGTAAGCAATCTCCTTGCCGTCAATCTTCATGGGGTTGCCGCCACAATTCAGATTGATTCGAGGCTGGCCAAATCCGCTGCTGGCAGATTTCCATTTCAGCTCGGTTAGTTTCTTTTCCCCTTGCGGACCTGTCAGGCGCGGTTCACCCCAGTCTGCCCAGTCGCAGCCATATCCGTTGCCGCCATCGGTAACGACCAGAAATAACTGCTTGGCATTACCGAGTTCAGCGTCGATCGCAACGCTGTGACCTTTTGTTTTCGAGTCAATGACGCCACTCTTGAAGATCGGTTTGGCAGTCCCGGTTTTGCTCGATTTGGGTGCTGCAGGAACCGCGCGTTTGATCTTCCGGCCCGGTTTTTTCTTTGGGGCGCGGGACTTGGGTTCATCCTGATTGGCTTCCAACTCCTCCTGGGATGGGTCAGGGGTGGTGACGCCGGTTTCGGGAACCGTTCCATGAGCTGTCCAAACAATCGCATTCAAAACTACTTTGCGGAAGTTTTCATTGGCCCAGTTGTGGTGGAAATGTCCTCCTGTAAATCCGAATCCGCGTCCGCCGCCGTCACGTTCGGAAGCCCAGCCAACATGTTGGATCTGACCGTTGGCAACTTCCTTGCGAACCGCAGGATTCCCACTGTGGGGCCCATCTGGTCGACGCATCGTGTCCTCGGGAGGGTGAGCCGACAGAATTGGCGTGACACCTTTCATTTTGTCCCTGAAACGCATGTGGAAATACCACTCGTCGTTAATGGTGAATGGTTTCACACCGTTGGAAATGGGGTGGTCCGGAAATGACTCAAACTTCGCGTCCCAATGTGGATTAACCGACCAATGCGTTTCAAAGTAGCCACCCATCCAATCAAGAAAAGCATCGCCTGTCTCACCTTTTGGTGTTTCAACACCGTAGTGGATACAGACAAGCCCGGTCCCCTTTTTCATGAGCGGATCAAATTCCTTGATATGAGGATTCAGAAGGTGTCTTCCGCCACCGTCACAATAGACAATGACTGTGTCGGCACCCTCTAAAGCCTGCATGCCCTCTTCCGGCCAACCGTGTTTGATCACCTTGATCTCATAGTTCGGCATCGCTTCGGAAAGCGAGCTTGCAAGCAATCTGCAACCTGCATAATGCTCGTGCGAGCCATAGCCGTGACTCGGTTTGCCGGAGATGAATACGATCTTCTTTTTATCGGTATTTGTGGCGGAAGTCTGTTCCGCATTGTCCTGAGCCTCTGCGTTTTCCTCCGCATCGAGATTCTTGATCCGGATGTTGCGGAATTGAACCAGCATGGGAGGTCCTGCGTGCAACTGCAGAGCGATGATCCCTGAGTCTCGCCGTTGCTGATCATCCAGATCGGTACAGTCCGCTGTTGTTACGCCATTGATCTTATGTACGAAGTGAAACCCATCGGCCAGCACTGAGTACTCATTCCAGTCTTCTTTTTTTATCTTTGCCTGGATTTCTGCTGAGTTGCCGACGGAGCCAACAACTTTGGATTGGAACTTTCCATCCTCACGAACCAGTTCCGTTTTTTGCCCGCGATTCGCGAGCATACCGCGAAACCGTTCGCCATAAAGAATTCCCGAGAAGGTGTCTCCGGCTTCCAGGTCCGCTTGGTATCCACCAACTACCCACTTTTGCTTTTCCGCATCAGGTTCGAAACTGCGGTACTGCACACCTGAATTACCGCCTACGATTTTGTACTCGAACTTCAGTTCAAAGTTCTTGAATTCCCCACCACGGTAGACAAGAAAGGTGTTACCCCTGGTCGGGTTGTCGCTTGTCGTCTGTCCCGTAATCGCCCCATCCCGAACACTCCAGAAGTCAGGGTTTCCATCCCATCCTTTCAGTGTCTTTCCATCGAAAAGAGACACGTAACCATCGTCAGCAGCGGTAACCGCGACGTTAGGCAGGACGACGCCGACCGCGAACAAGCAGAACGCGAGTAATCGCATATTCAAAGCCTTCATGTTTGTTAGGTGAAAATAAGAGATGTATTGCCGAAGCAAATGTCTCTGCAGGACTTAGAGGATGCTGTTGTGACAGCTAATGTTGGTTGCAATGTTTAATGTTGGTTGCAATGTTCAACTGGCAAGCCGGACTGGGGTAGGTTGACTGCTGAAACCTGATACGCGTCACGTGACGACGGAGTCCAGCGACTCATTCTGGCTCATGCCATTTCGTTCAGTATAGACGGTTTGCCGTCCAAAATCGTGCCTGGCCGAGGATTTCGCAGGCGTCTTTCTCGGTGCAGCAGCGACAGCGATTACCGGACCGCCCATGGCGAGGCCCGTGACAGGAGTTGTGGATTCGCTGCTCAGTTTGCTGATAAATCGATCAAATGCAGGTTGCGCCAGCGAACTTCGTACGGACCCTGTCCTCGGCCGATGCCGTGGACTTGAAGCCCAATGAAACCCCGGGGGTGAGTTTTGAAACGCTCTTGATGTACTAAATCAGAAATCTGTTTGCCGTTGATCCAGGTTTTGATACTGGGACCTTTGGCAACCACGCGGTAGCTGTTCCATTTCCCGTCCTGGAATGTGTCATGTGGCGTACGGTCAGCATCCGGAGTCATCCAGCCACCTGCAGCCTCGCCGTAGATATAACCAGCCATTTTGTCATTCGAGATTTCCACTTGCGGGCCATTCACGCGACCGTCAGGCGTTCCACCCTTGCATTGCGAACGAATTTGAACGCCAGAGTTCAACGCACGGTCAACCTTGACTTCAAACTCAAGCACGAAGTCGCCATAAAGTTTGTCAGTGCAAAGAAAAGAATTCGGGCTCCCGTCGTTGGTTTTACCGACGATTGCGTCTTCCTCAACGCGGTAAGTTGCTGTGCCATTCCGCTGCGTCCAGCCGTCAAGGTTCTTGCCATTGAAAAGGCTGGTTGCCTTCTTCGAATCTTTGTCAGCAGCAAGGGCTGACGCAGCAATCAGTACGAGTGTTGCAAGAACTAAAATTTGTACCTTCATGGTGTATGCCTTTGCGGTTCGGGTAATTCAGAGTTTCTTTGTTGCGGGGTTTTTATGTTCCGGGTTTTTATGTTCCGGCGTATTGGCAGATTGCAGACAGCAACGCACTCACTGGCAACCGTGTTTGTGGGAAACGTCTTGTGGCGGGCTGGTGGAAAAAGCGTTCTTGAACTGCAGTTCGGCTGCGGCCACGAAGAAACACTGGCGGATGGTGAGTAGCCGTTTGTTGTACCAACACTTATTTTACTTCGTCTCTTGAGCAGCTTCTGGGGTTTCCGTAGTTGTTCCACCCTGCTCGGGTGTCTCATCGGGTTCCGGGGCTGGCGGCTCGCTTTGCATCGTCCACTTTGTCAGGCGTTCATGCGCCGCAACCACCAGCTCATTGAAGTTGGGGCCAACAGATACTTCATGGATGTGCCCGTTCTGTCCGTCCTGATGTAGCAGCTCTCCCGACTCCGCCTTGTAAAACGTCAGGAACCCATTGTTGTCACCACCGGCGGTCAGGATCCATTCCTGGTCAGGTGACCACATGATTTGCTCGATCAATCCCTTTTTCTTGTTGTCTTCGATTTCAAGACGCTGTTTTGCGTTTCGCCAATCAAACACTTCGAGGCGGGCTGGGCCACCCAGGTGATCAATGTTGCCGATCTTGCCAATGCCACCGACCGCAAGCTCATTGCTATCAGGAGAGAAGGCAAGAGATCGAATGCCGCCAATGCTGTGTCTCCTCGCACGTGGGTCCCACGTGTACATCACAGGAGTTTCTAACTCGGCAATTTTTTCCAA
>JAPOKD010000198.1 GCA_029977825.1 Planctomycetota bacterium
GCGGGCAAGAACAAGGCAGCGCAAACCGTAAACAATTTTTCAACACGAATCATCTGAAACATTTCCAATGATCTATTTCCTTTGGCAACGGATCTTTTAATCGGCGATCGCGGCACAGGTGCCGCCCCGCCCATCACCGGACCATCGCCACCATGACCGCACATTCACAACGACTTGGAAGCCGCTTGCAGCTGTCAATCTACACGACAAATCGCTGACGCGCCCGCCGCCGCGACCATTCTTAACACTAATCTTGCCATTCCAAGCCAAGGCGAAAGCATCTGCATGAGTGACAGACCACATCATATCCGGTTATCCTGATTAGACATTTTAACAGTTTTCAGGTCGGATCCTTTGGAGCATCCCTTTGATACGCATCTTCTCGCTGCTGCTTTGCGGCATCGCCATGACCGTTTCGGAAGTCGATCTTTGCCGTGGTGCAACGCCACCCAATGTGATCGTGATTTACAGCGATGATCAGGGAAGTCTTGATTTGAATTGCTATGGTTCAACCGACCTGCACACTCCCAACCTTGATCGTTTAGCAGATCAGGGTGTTCGGTTCACGCAAATGTACTCGCCCTCCGCGATCTGCTCAGCATCTCGTGCGGGTTTGCTGACGGGTCGATTTCCGGCTCGCGCTGGAGTCCCCGGGAATGTTTCGTCAACTCAAGGTGTTGCGGGCATGCCCTCGGACGAAATCACTCTGGCTGAGCTATTGAAAACGCGGGGCTATACCACGGGGCATGTGGGCAAATGGCACCTTGGCTACACACCCGACACCATGCCTAACGGTCAGGGCTTTGATTCGTCGTTTGGCCACATGGGCGGCTGCATCGACAACTACTCGCATTTCTTTTACTGGGTTGGGCCCAATCGACATGATCTCTGGCGTAACGGAACGGAGATCCACCGTGACGGGGAGTTCTTTCTTGACATGATGGTCGAGGAAGGTCAGCAATTCATCAAAGCCAACCAGGACAAGCCATTTTTTCTTTACTGGGCAATCAATGCTCCGCATTATCCCATGCAAGGAACAGCTAAATGGCGGGAACGGTACAAGGACCTGCCCTCACCGCGACGACAATACGCCGCTTTCACTTCAACGGTAGACGAAAAAGTTGGTGAACTGATTGGAACCCTTGAAGCGTTGAACCTGCGAAAAAACACACTGGTGATTTTCCAATCGGATCACGGTCATTCGACTGAGGAGCGGGCTTTTTGGGGAGGCGGCAATGCTGGTCCCTACCGTGGTGCCAAGGGCTGCCTGTTCGAAGGCGGTATTCGAGTTCCATCCATTGTCAGCATGCCTGGCACGATTCCACAGGGGCAGGTACGAAACCAGATGGCAATCGGCTGTGATTGGTTCCCAACCATCGCAACCTACTGTGGCGCCAAGCTACCCAATCGGAAATACGACGGCAAAAGCTTGACCGATATCATTCAATCAGGTGAGGCCGATAGTCCTCACGATCACCTGTTCTGGCTGCTCGGCAATCCCAAGAGTGGTCAATGGGCCGTACGCCAGGGACCTTGGAAACTGCTCGGCAACGCAAGAGACCGCGGAATCCCAAGGAACGCGCCGACGGTCGACAAACTTTTTCTCGCAAATCTGGATGTGAACGAGGGCGAAGAGACGAATCTCGAATCGAAACACCCGGAAGTGGTTGCCACCCTACAAGCAATCCGTGACAAGCATGTCGCTGATATAGTTCGACAAAATGAGCTGAGACAGAAAGCGAAGTGATTTCCAGCCCCGAATCGTAATCACAAATCTCTCGTTGTCTCTTGTTACCAAACAGACGCGATCAGCACCGAATTGCCAGGCCTGCAACTGACAACGACATCACTCAGGCTCGTCTCTTGGTGGATAATTGTCGTGCTGCTTTGCACTCTGGGAACTCCAATAAGGAGATGAACCCCACAGAGGAACCGTTGCTAACGAGGCCTGCCATCGGCCCAACAACTGGAACAATTCGTCTGCACGGGTGCGATCGCTATCGAACCGGTCGAGTTGCTCTCCAGCGTCCTCGGCAGGCCGGAAGACCTGCGGTGCACGATGCGAAAGACTGATCAACTTATCTGGGCCATCGAGCACGGCAACCTGGCCCTGCAGCCTCCAGAATAACGTGCGGCGAGGCGCAGCTTGCTTACCGCAAAGTTGCGGAAGCAGGTCTTTACCGTCGTATTGCCCGAACAGAGCAACGGCTTTACGACGGTTGTTTTTGTCTTCATGTGACCGCGGAGGCCCGAGTGGCAAAGGACTCTTCCCGGCTGCCGACATGAACGTGGGCAGAAGATCCAAGCTCGACACCACACCATCGTGTCGCTGTGCTGCCGGAATCGTTCCGGGCCATGACCAGATCATTGGGATTCGAACCCCACCCTCGCGAAGCGTTCCTTTGACGCCCGACAATTCACCATTCCAACTTGCGTTTCCCGTTGCCCCACCATTATCCGAGAAAAAACAAATCAGCGTATTTTCGCGTTCACCCAACTCGTCCAAACAATCGAGCACACGACCGACACCTCGATCAAGTGCCAACATCATGGCAGCGTAAGTCCGACGTTTCCGATCTTTGATATGGCTAAACGCAGCAAGGTCATCCTCGGTCGCTTGCAAAGGACCATGGGGGGCGTTGTAAGACAAAAACATGAACCATGGCTTGTCATCATTCACCTTGTCCTGCGTCTCGATCCAACCCGCTGCCTCGTCCGTGAAAAAATCAGTCAAGTAAGGACTCGAAAACTGTGTCAAGGCCGCGCCATTGCGTTCCAACTTGTTGTTATCAACCTTGGGAAAATAACCATGGCCACCACCAAGCATGCCACAAAAATAATCGAAGCCGCGCTCCTGAGGATGAAAACCATCGCCCATTCCCAAATGCCATTTCCCAACCAAAGCCGTGGAATAACCGGCAGCGCGGAGGTGATCGGCCAAAGTGTGCTCACCCGGTGGAAGCCCCAGCAAATTGACCCGTGTTCCATAATTGGCACTGCCCATATTCAAGTTGGCTTGATAACCAAATCGCCGCGGATCCCGTCCCGTGATCAATCCCGCACGTGAAGGAGAACAGACAGAACTGGCAACGTAAGCTCGGCTGCAAAGTACGCCTGATTTGGCAAGCGCATCAATTTGATCCGTCTTCAGCAACTGAGATCCTGTACAACCCAAATCGCCGTAGCCCATATCATCAGCTAACACGAGCAAAATATTGGGTGCTGCTGCATCGACGGAACTAACCGCCGTGGCACTCATGAAGACCAGCATGAACGCAATTGAACGGACTCGCCAGATTCTGCTTGTGACCCTCGTCAGCAAATCGCACGACTTGAGAACGTTGCAGAAGTCAAACTTATAAACAAATCGCATTCTTGAAGCCATCGTCGCGGTTGAAATTGAATCCATCAGTACACAGCCTAAATCAAATCTCCCAAAACCGATAGATTTGGAAGATACGTGACGGTCGAAATTGTTTCATTGAATGGCGGCAGCCAGACAGTCGCAAGGGATTCTTGACACAATCAGCAAAGCAAATACAACCTTCTCTCCCTCTGCTAAATCTCAGCAGCATGTTGCCAGGCCAACAATTTCCATAACGACCAGCAGCACAGGTAAAACAACAGGAACAGATCGAAAACCACCTGACGCGAATAGCCCAAATCGCGATGAAACCCGACGAACATCGCAAGTATCCAAACACTGAAGTGTCGCGACAGTCATCCGACTCGTTTTGATTTGATAGGAACGATGGCCAGAACATGTTAACCTGTTTGGCCTTTGCAGCATCCATTCGAATGACATGGCCGAGTGCCTGGTCACTTCTGCCAAACCTGTCCCATGACCCTGCCTTCCCGCACCGAGAGTTCCATGAAGCCCACCTTGAAATTCTTCCCTACAAGCCTGCTGGTTGTTCTGCTAGCCATTTTTCAGCAAACAGTAAGGGCAGATGTAAGCCTGCCCGGTTTCTTTGGCGACCACATGGTTATGCAACGAGATGTTGAAATACGCGTCTGGGGCTGGTGTGACGCCGGAGAAAAGGTCAGTGTCACACTAGACGGTAAAGAAGCCTCGACAAAAGGTAGTGAAGACGGAACGTGGAAGGTCACCTTACCGGCGATGGCTGCAACTTCCAGACCGTTAACTCTGAGAGTCAAAGGCAATAATGCCATCAACATCGGCGACATTCTTATCGGGGAAGTCTGGCTTTGCAGCGGTCAATCAAATATGGAATGGACAGTTGCAGCGAGCACCGACCGTGAAGCAGAAATCGCAGCAGCAGACTTTCCATTGATTCGTCATTTGAAGATTGAGCATCGCCCCTCAACAGTTCCTCTTGACGATGTATCAGCGCCTTGGACCGTGTGCTCACCAGCGGTAGCAGGAACGTACACGGCAGCAGGTTATTTTATGGCGAGGAAACTACATCAGGAACTTGGAATCCCCGTTGGGTTGATCAATTCCTCGTGGGGCGGCACACGAGTCGAACCGTGGACGCCACCTGTTGGATTCAAGGAAGTTCCCGCACTGAGTGACATCTACGAATCAGTTATTGGACGCACGCCAGGAACAGCCCCGTACCAGAATGCGTTGAGCAACTTTATTGATAAAAGTGAAAAATGGAATCAGGAGGCAAGAGTCGCACTGACCACGATGGAAACGATCAAACCAAGTCCTGCTTTTCCTGACCAGTTACGACCGTTCCAAAGTCATCAGGATCCTACGATGTTATACAACGGCATGATTCATGCGTTGGTTGGATACCCGATTCGGGGAGCCATCTGGTATCAGGGAGAGTCCAACCACACCGAGGGGATGCTGTACTTTGAGAAGAAGAAAGCACTGATTGAAGGATGGCGAAGCCTTTGGAACCAGGGGGAATTCCCCTTCTACTATGTGCAGATTGCTCCATTTCAATATGGCAGTGAAGATGGCACGATTCTCGCAAAGTTCTGGGAAGCCCAAGCTGCCGTGCAACAGCTTCCCAACACGGGCATGGTCGTTATCAACGACATTGCGACGCTCAACGACATCCACCCGCCGAACAAACAGGATGTCGGGAATCGACTTGCCCTGCTGGCTCTGAAAAACGACTATGGGATGAAGAATCTGGTCGCCAACAGTCCGGAAGTCGAATCGATTGAATTAGCAGGCCCCAAACTGCTCATCAATTTCAAAAATACCGGCGGTGGGCTGAAAACACGTGATGGCAAATCCCCCACGCATTTTGAAATCATCGGACCGGGTACGCGCACGTTCGTGCCGGCAAACGCGAGCATCAACGGTGATACAGTCACCCTGTCAGCCGACGGCGTAAAAACACCAGTAGCATTTCGCTTCGCTTGGGACAAACTCGCCGAACCCAACCTGACCGGTGGCACCGGACTGCCAGTGGGAGCCTGCCGAGGTGGAAGTGAACCTGATTTTTTGAGCCGACTCGCGATCGATCAGGAGTACGAACTTGTTTACGAACTGGACTTGAGCAAACTGCAGAACAAAATCACCTACTCGGTCGACCGCAGCGGTGCAGCATCGGAATTCGATCGTGTTGGTTACTTGATTGAACTTGAATCAGAAACCACAGGGTCGCAGAAACTGTTCGTCTCAATGGATGCCTTTACCGACGACATAAGCAAGATTGCCGTTCCACAATTCAGTGCTGATGCTTTTTTCCAACAGTCGGTAAAAAACGTGGATTCCTACTCGACTGTTTCATCCCTCAATCGCACAGGCATCGAGGGCAATATCGAGTTCTGGTCAGGAAATTATGCGACACAGAACACAGCCAATGTCCCCGGCGCTTCTGGAGCCATTTATGACTTTGGTGACAATATGAGCGAACCACTGAATGGCTATGGCTCGATGCAAGTTCACGACACATCAGGAAAGCAAACACTTTTTGCCATCAATCACTGGGGATCAGGTGACGGCGCAGACATAGGGATCGGCAATAGTGACGGCCCCCACCGGGACTGGACATTCAAGTCTAACGCAGGATCTTATTCAGGCAAAAGTTTGAAGGTCTATGTGCGTCCAACACGAACACTCAAGACGGATTGAAGCACTGCACAGCTATGGTTGTGCACCATCAATAAAGCCAAAGTGTCACTGCCCAATATCGTAACAATGCAGTTCATCCTGATCGCGAAGGTAGAGCTTGCCTTGCAAGATTACTGGATGTGCCCAGCTTTTCCCGTTTCTCGATTTAATCTTGAAGGTCCCTTTGAGTTGATAGCCCGAAGGAGTCGCCTCAATTAATGCCATCTCAGCATTTTCATATCGAAAGTACAGGTGGCCATCTGCTGCGATGATTGCTGCCGAACCAGTACCAGCTCCGCGTTCGGGCCCCCAAACGACGCGGCCTGTGGGCAAATGCATGCAGAGCGGGAAGCCATTGTTGTGTCCATGTCCCATGTAAACATGATCACCGATCCGTATCATGCCGCCATGGTGGTTCTGAACTTGCTTGTTTGTTTTGTAGTAAACCTCAGTGAATCGCACCTGATTGCGTCCTGCCTTGGAAAGCTTTAGCAAAGCACTCCCACCATCCCCATATCCAGACGAACCAAAGACGAGGTCGCCATGAATGATGGGGGTTGGCACATTGGCAGTCTTGTTAGCGATCCTTGGATAGTTCCACAGCAACGCTCCATCGCTGGCACGAACACCGATCAGCCCTTTGCCTACGAGAGTGACGTATTGCTTTACTCCGCCCCCAAAACTAATCACAGGAGACGCGTAACCCGCTTTGCCGCCGGCCATTGGTGTCGTCCACAGGACCTTGCCGGTTTTCTTATCCAGAGCAGCGAGAACTGCCCGGTTGCTGCCTGGAGTGCAAATCAATCTATCCCCGTCGATGAGGGGTGATTCGCTGTAGCCCCACATGCTCATCATTTCACCTTGGAAATCGGAAGCATAGTCTTTCCGCCAGATCTCCTTACCAGTTTCGCAGGACAGGCAAACCAGCTTTCCCTCAATCGTCAGAGCAAACACGAGCCCGGATTCAGGATCCACGGTAGGCGTGCAGTTGGGATCGTTGCCGGGCCCCAAGGAGGCTTCCCAAATCGGTTTGCCACTGTCTTGAGAGACACAAACCACGGTCACGGCATCCGACTTTTTCCCCATCGTATAGATCTTCCCGTCATGTATCGCGAGAGAAGCATGGCCGCGCCCCATACCACGACAGGACCAAGCCACCGGTGGCCCACCCTCCGACCATTGCTCGAGCAGATCGGTTTCAGGTGAAATCCCATCAGAATTTGGCCCCCGCCATCGAGGCCAGTCCTTGCTTACAAGAACCTCAGTGCCAGCCTGGGACTCCGGCGATTGCCGACCGTTTCTCGACAACCACCGCCGATCTGCTGAACTCAGCTTCTGGATCGGAATCTGGATCACGCTGCCATCCGTTTTCCTTAATGAAACCTGATCTCCCACCAAACCCACGAACTCGGCTTTGACGGAATACTGACCGGTCAGATCCCGCCAGGTTCGCTCGACGGCAGTTGCCTCCCCTGATAGACTCATACAAAGCAGCCCAGCGGTTACCATCCAAACTGGTTTCATGATCATCACCCTGTCTTTAACGCCGAAATAATGCGTTCGCACAATGCGTTCCCACAACGGACTCTCAGCGTGCACTGGGCCGGCAGACAGACAGGCTCAGTTGTCCAAGCCAGACACTTCAGGCACGGGTTCCAGTATATCAGGATGGAACCTGTGAATCACAAGCCGAGCAACGCAACCCCGTTTGAATCGCGACAAGAAAAAACTGAAACCGTCATGACAACCACGCGACTCAAGCATGCTGCGAATTCGTGAAATCCACAATGGACACTCGCTACTAACAGGCGAAGGACAAGACAGCATTCACTTCCTTACGGCTGACATACCACCATCAATGCCAAGAATCTGACCTGTAATCCAGCTACTTTCACCTGACAAAAGAAAGTCCGCAGCGGCGGCCATGTCAGCTACGGTGCCGATACGCCCAAGCGGATACTTCGAAGCCATTGCAGCACGCTTCTCATCGCGATCAAGGAATTTCGCCGCCAGCGGTGTATCCGTCAGGGCAGGAGCGATCCCGTTTACTCTTATTTTGGGCGACAGCTCGGCAGCCCACGTGCGTACCAATGCTTCGATCGCCCCCTTGGATGCAGCTACGGATGTATGCATGGGCAAGCCGGTGGCGGCGGCAATGGTACTAAACATGACAACACTCGCTTCAGACGACCGTTTGAGACCCGGCAGCACTGCCTGAAGTGACGAGACGGCAGCAACCACATTGATTTCAAAATCCGACCGCAGCAGGTCAGCTTTCACGGCACGCAGCGGTCCAAGGCTAATGGTTCCGGGACAGTAGACAAATCCATCGATTATTTCGGGCAACACGTTCAGGTCAATAGGTTCCGACGCAAGATCAACCGTGTGATGCTGCACTCCCGGCAAATCTGCGGTTTCTCCGGCGGTACGCGAAAATGCGGTAACTGCCGCACCGGAGTCAACACACCGCTGAACGATCCCTGCACC
>JAPOKD010000970.1 GCA_029977825.1 Planctomycetota bacterium
AGCTCCCCACACAATCGTTGCACAGCAGCTTCCTGGTTGGCACTGAAGTCGCCGGCAACGCTGCAAATAGATTCGTGGGTTGAAGCTCGGCATTGATCATCCAACAGCATTGCCTACCACAGCCGGGTTTTAATGCAATGTGCCACCGACGCCTGAAAACAAAGCATAACCTGACGATGGATCGAAAGGATGGATACGCTCCACAGAGATCCGGTGGCAGTGGGCTAAACGCTTTCGAGCATGAGCCTTGCTAATCAGCCTGATTCTCGGGCGAGTTGCCAGCGTTTCTGCCCTCGCGAGCTGGAAGCAGACCGTCGAGAACGAACGCATACGGGCGAGAACTAAAACGTATCGGGGTAGATGACCAATTCGATTCGTCGGTTCGCGACTCGACCCGCTGGTGTGTCGTTACTTTGGCGTGGGTTGTTCGCTCCCTGTGCAACAGTGAACAACTGCTGCCCGGGCAAACCCGACCGCCGAGTGAAGAAATCGAGAACAGCTAAAGCTTGCGCCGAGGTGAGCTGATGACTGGTAGCAACACTGCCTCCGTAGATCTGGGCGTTATCGGTGTAACTTTCGATTCCTACCCTTTGCTTGGGAAACACAGCACTGAGCTGCGCTGCAATCGGATCCAACACCTGAGCGGCCTGTGCATGAATCTGTGCGGTGCCAGGCTGGAAGACCTGATCTGCTGGGATCACGATTCGCACCACATCCCGATCTTTCTCTACTGGGATGCCGCCCAAATTCAGCCGAGCTGCCTGTTTTGCTAAATCTGTATTGGCTTGCAGTGTTGCGTTGCCACGAAGCTGTGTCGAAGCCTGAAATCCTTTGACCTGGCTTTCAGCAGTCTCTCGCGCGATTCGGGTACTCTCCAATTGCTGAGAGACCTCAGCTAACTGGGTCCGCAGCAAATCGGCTTCATCTTTGTAAACCTGAGCCTTTTGCTCGGTTTGAGCCATTTGAATTTGCAACTGCCGGTTGTCGTCGTCTACCAACTGAGCCCGTCGCTGCAGCTCAGCGATCTGAGCGTCGGCTGGATTCGCCGCCAGTGCATTGGGCGGCCGTTGCCAAGCGGAGCCACCCAAATAGGGATTTTGGGTGCAACCAGATGTCATCAATACCGCAAAACTGGCCAATAACGGCGTCAACAAGGGGCAGTTTTGTGCGGTCGTTTTGGCAGCGTTTCGCAACTTGATTCGCAGATATTGCTTTGAGGAGTCCATTCCCAGCGTCCTTCCTAGTCAGCGCAGACTTTGCCGCAGTTGCTTTGGACGGTAAAGTCTCTCGCGGATGACGACAAGATCAGTTCCTGATACCGCATCGGAAGCCAAGGGAATGCAAGCATTCACGGAGATGGTCACCTGAACCACGCAGCAGCTCAGCGTTTGCCTGGCATCGCGAAAGCCGCGTTCAACATCACCACAAGTGCCCCGATGATTGACAGTTTTTCGCCAAATCAGATAGCCGGCTTTCACTCCGAGGGCTTTCACTCGAAAACTGTTTGCTGGTCTCTGGTTTTCCCATCAGCAACATCCGTCCACAATCACCCCCGCTGGTCCTCCATTCCTTCAAGGCAACTACAGAATGTTAAGTGAACAAAAAGTTGGCGAACTGCGGTCTGAGTTTGCTGCACTGCAACGCAAGGTAGGAGACAAGACGGCCGCCTTCTTTGATGGCCCTGCGGGCACTCAGGTGCCAAGATGCGTGACCCAAGCCATCACCGATTACCTGGAACAGTGCAATGCCAACCATGATGGCGCGTTCGCAACCAGCATCGAGAGTGACCAATGGGTCAATGAAGCCCATCAGGCGGCAGCCGATCTGGTCGGGACTGCGGATCGCGGTACGATCGCTTTCGGTGCCAACATGACATCTCTCACCATGGCGTTGTCCCGCGCTTTGGCCCGGACATGGAATGAAGGGGACGAGATCGTGTTGTCGCGACTGGAACACGATGCCAACTTTTCACCTTGGGTTCTCGCCGCGCAAGACCGGGGCGTGGAAATCCGTTACGTTGACATCAATCCAGAAGACTGCACTCTGAAACTGGATGAATACGCTCAAGTCCTCAATGACCGCACACGACTGGTGGCCGTGGGTTGCGCTTCAAACGCAGTAGGAACCATTAATCCGGTACAGAAGATCTGCCAATGGGCTCGTGAAGCAGGCGCAATATCGTTTCTCGATGC
>JAPOKD010000919.1 GCA_029977825.1 Planctomycetota bacterium
GAAGCCGGAAAGCCAGATAACCCATTACAAGCCCTGCGATGCCGGCCAAAACGATGGGAGTAGTATTCATCAGGCTTTTTGCGGGTGAAGCATGCGTGAGTGTTCAACACGTCGAGACTGTATTCTAACGTAGCATTTTAGAACCGTTAGTGACTGTAATACGTAACGCCGGCACGACTCAGTTCATGCTTGCCGGAAAAAACAGTCCCGTCAGGCGGGATTCGACGGTAAGCTGGGGCCTGTCGAAGCCCCTTTGTGTCCTTTTGTTCGAATTCTGTGCTTATGCGTCGCTACCTCACCATTGCCTTGATTGGACTGATCGTCGTCACAGGCGGTTGGATTCTGTTTTTTTCGGAGAGTGAGGGACCCGGTGCAGCTGAAATGGCGCAGATGCGTCAAAGAGACGCAAAGCGTCGAGCGGATGCCCAAGAGGCTGAACGAAGGTCCAAAAGCGACCTTGCCCTGCTCTCGGAGCAGGGCCGGGGTCAGGAGTTGCCGGACTACCTGATTTCAGAAATCGACCGCGAGGGCAATTTTTGGTTTGTCGGTAAACCCGACAGCGTCGCAGGCGTCCAGATACCCTTCGCTCCGGGCACGCTTCCGTTGCCTCCAGCAGACACGGAATCGCTCAGCCAAAATCCCGGTTTTCTTGGCGCAGAGGCCTGTCGTTCTTGCCACGAAGACAAATACAAATCCTTCATTGAGACCGCTCACCATCGCACCACCCGGTTGGCTATACCGGAGCAGGTTGCTGGATCTTTTGAAAAAGGTAGCAACCGCATGAACACAAGTGATCCGAATGTTTTCTTTACCATGAAGCAGCGTGGGGATGACCTCTACCAGTCTGTTAATTTTTTTGATTGGGGATTTGAAGTACCGTTTCACATCATTATCGGATCATCAAAGATGGCTGAGTCGTACTTGTATTGGCATGGTGACCAACTGTTTCAGATGAACTGTACGCACCTTACTGAGGGAGACGAGTGGATCAACAGTCCTGGCTTCATTGATGGGGATGCAATTTACGCCCGTCCGATTCGCTCGGGCTGCTTGGACTGTCATGTGACATATGTGGATTACCGAAAGCCGGCTAACCATTACACGCCGAAGTCGATGATTCTTGGGATTTCGTGCGAGAGGTGTCATGGTCCCGGACAGCAGCACGTTGATTATCACTTCGCGCACCCGGAGGTGAAGAAATCTCGGTACATGCAAGTGCCAAGCAAGCTTTCACGTCAGGCCCAAATGGATGTCTGTGGACAGTGCCACACCACCAAAAAAGCCCCGATTGATGAGCAGGCTTTTCAGTTCCGACCGGGGGATAAACTCAGTGACCACTACGAACCGATCGAGGGCAAGGAAGATTCGCTGAACAGTGTTCACACCAGCAACCAGGTCGGACGCTTATCGCTAAGCCAGTGTTTTCAGAAGTCGGAAATGGGTTGTGTTGAATGTCACAATCCCCACCGCAATGAACGGGGAAATATGAGTTTGTTTTCGCAGCGGTGTCTCGAGTGCCACCAACAGGAACATTGTGGCATGGCAGAGCAACTGGGAGATCGACTGGCCGAGAACTGCATTGATTGCCATATGCCAGTGCGGGCTTCGGAAAACCTGAAAGTCGAAACGGGGCAGGGGAATATCTTTCCGCCGTTGCGAGACCACTACATTCGCGTTGATCAGGAAGCGACAAAACAGTTTCTTAAGGAAGAGTCCAAGTGAGACGTGACTCAAAGAACGATGTGTTTGCGGTGAAGAGATTTATCGTATCTGGTCTGCAGTCGATGTGTTCCGTTGCAGCCCACTAATTGCTCGTTTTGCGTAGCCTCGCGTGCTTGGATCCATCGGATAGCTTGCATCGAATGATGTGGGATTTGATTGGTTTTCTCACCCAGCCGAGCATCTGCTGCAGTAGCAATGAAACACCAGACTTTCGTCCGTGAGCTCTAGCCCGTTCCAGTGGCTACATAAAAAAACCCCACCTGCAAGTGTCGCAGGTGGGGTCGTTATTGACTATACAGTTTTCAGCCGTAATTACTGGTTGAGCTGCTCTTCCACGGTTTCTGAAGAGGCTCTAGTACCGAGTGCACCCCACAAGCCATACGGACTTTTCTGTCCAGGCGCAGTTTCGGGGCCCATCCAGCCTGGCGAACCACCTGAACCTCGCTCAACAGGTGGCTTCGTCGAATCACCTGCCTCGATGCTGTCCGTGATGAAGACAACGGCTCCATCAGCCATCAGAACATGAGCTCCACCTTGATGTCGACTACCAGCGGACATGATCGTCTCGTTGTAATCACCGCCACCACTGAGGTGACAGTTGGGAGCGTTTGGTGGCAAGATGGTTTGCATACCAGTGTAGTGCGGCCGGAAGTCAGCCCAACGGACACCACGCATTTGGGTGCCTCCGGTAGAGACGTTTGCAGCCGGCCCCCAGCGTGAAGGACGCTCAGGATCGATATCGACGTTGTTCTTACACAAGCTTGGATTCATCGCTGGACCGTTCCCGGTTCGAGCGAAGTCGGCTTTGACCTCACGTTGTTGAAGCGAGGTGCAGATTTCACCCGCTGCAATCGTGTTCGCCAAAC
>JAPOKD010000310.1 GCA_029977825.1 Planctomycetota bacterium
GGTTTCAACCTGTTGCTGCTGATACTTCAACGCGCAGCACGATCCGGACTTTACCAAGACGCCGCAACCAAACCGACTGTGCGGTGCACATACTGAAGAAACATGACACAAACAACTCTTACGACTTTCGATCAAACCGGATTTGATGCCTTCATTGAATCACGCGACGAGCCAGACTGGCTGTTGGCGATGCGACGGGAAGCATGGCAACACGGGTCTGCGATGCAGTGGCCCGAGCGCCGACACGAGGAATGGATCCGCACCGACATCCGGGCGTTCCAGATCGGGAAATACAGCGTGCCCACGGGCCCCGATCAGGGCGAATCAACGCTGGCGGACCGTGAACAGGTACACCAATTACTGCAGGATGTCGAACTGGCAGGCCGCATCGAGACCGTGGACAGCAAGGTCGTCGATGAAAGTCTTGACGCCACGGCAGCCGAGAAGGGTGTTGTCTTCGGAAGCCTTTCAAGATTATGCAAAACGCATCCCGATCTGGTCCGCCAACACCTGTTTACTGCGTTCGACCCAGATGAAGACAAATTCGCCGCACTGCACGCTGCATTCTGGTCAGGCGGACAAATCCTGTACGTACCACGTGGAGTCGTCCTGGACCGCCCTGTACATATCGGCTCCATTCTGTCCGAAGGTGGAACCGACACCACCCACACGTTGATTATTCTGGAAGATGGCGCGGAGGCAACGGTGCTTCACGAGAGCAACGGCGCGCCGGACGCTGCTTCGGGACTGCACCTGGGCGCTGTCGAACTGATCCAGAAACCGGGCTCACATCTGCGTTATGTCAATCTGCAGGAATGGGGCCACAAGACTTACAACTTCGCCCAGCAGAAGGCATCCGTGGATCGTGATGCAACGCTGCAATGGACGCTGGCTGCCATGGGTTCCATGCTGTCCAAGGTCAACCAGACGGTCGATCTTGTTGGACCGGGAGCAAACAGCCAGGTGAATGGTGTGATGTTCACTGAGGCAAGGCAACACATTGCCTACCATACCCTGCAGCACCACAAAGCACCGGGATGCAGGAGTGACTTCCTTTATAAAGCAGCCCAGCAGGATAAGAGCCGGACAGTTTGGCGGGGGATGATCAAGGTCGACAAGGACGCGCAAAAAACAGACGGCTACCAGCGAAACGATAATCTGGTTCTCTCGAACACGTCACGGGCAGACTCGATCCCGGGTCTGGAAATCGAAGCTGATGATGTGCGTTGCACACACGGCAGCACGACGGCCAAGGTGGACGAAGAACAGATTTTCTACGCACGCTGCCGAGGCTTCACTCGCAAGGAAGCCACACGCATGATCGTCAGTGGTTTCTTCCAGCAGATTTTCGATCGAATTTCAATCGAAAGCGTTCGCGAAGCTCTCGCTGCAGCGATTGCTCGACAAGTACGCGAGTACGAATAATTCTCTATAATGGGGCAGCAACTCGGCACCACTTGGCGGATGAGTGTCGTTTCGGAATGTCAAATGAATTGGTGGAACAGCCCGACACTCGAAGGCCTCGGCGCAGGTGCATTTCGGGCCAAGCAACAAATTTCATTTCTCATCTATCAAACCAACACAAACCATTCACAGGACGGCCGCATCATGGCACTCGCAGAAGACACCGTTCGAGAAGCATTGAAACAAGTCATCGATCCCGAACTTTACGTCAACATCGTCGACTTGGGACTGATTTATGTGGTCAGCATCGGTGAGGAAGACGCAGACGGCAAACACGAGGTCAATATCGAGATGACCATGACCAGCCCCATGTGCCCCGCTGGCCCACAGTTGGTCGCCGGCACCAAGGGTGCGGCAGAAGGACTGGATGAAGTTTCCTCCTGTGAAGTCAAGGTGGTCATGGAACCGGCTTGGTCACCTGACCTGATGACAGACGACGCCCGTGATCATCTGGGTATATTCTAGGACTCGACACGAACGCCAACCGCTTTTCAATTCCTCGAGCCATCCGAATGCTCTGGGACTGAATGATCTTTCAGCCCCGCTTGTCTTTTCAGCATTCCAACAGAGCTCCCAGTTTTCGGTATCATGGTGACCGCGTGGTCCTCGTCTGCCCGATACCTGCCGTTCGGAGACACACAAAATGCGTATTTTTGTCGGAGAGTATGTCATCGGGGGTGGACTTGCTGACCAGGCAATCGACGAAATCCCCTCAAGCCTTCGGCGTGAAGGCACTGCGATGCTGCAGGCCATCGTCTCTGATCTTTCAGAAGTTGCTGAGACAGTCGTCCCGCTGGACCCCCGTTTTGCAAGTGCTTTTTCCAGCAACACTGCAGACACGGTCAACATGGACCGCGACCAGTCACTTTGGGGGCAATGGGTCACAGCTGCTCAAACATGTGATGCCGCTTTACTGGTCGCTCCCGAAAGTAACGGAATCCTTGCCAAAGCGGTGGCCATGCTGCGCGGCAGTGGGGTCGATGTCATTGCAGGCAGCGGCGACTTCCTGCGAACCGCCAGCGATAAGTACCTCACGGCAAAAATTTTACATACGGCTGGAGTCTCGCACCCACCCTACATGACTCTGACCGACCGCCGCATGGAAGAAACGCTGCATCAATATGAGCAGTTCGTCGTTAAACCACGTGATGGCTGCGGGACCCAGGAAATCCGGATCTATGATTCATTGGCCAAAGCATCGACCGACTTGACCGAGGACGGGATTCTGCAGGCATGGATACCCGGACGGGCAATTTCGATCGCTTTGGTCGCTTCTGCTACGCAACACACATTCTTGCCTGCGGTCTCGCAGGATTTGTCTGGTTCCCATTGCGAATACGGGGGTGGAACGGGTCCGCTGGATGACGATGCTCAGCGTCGAGCAACTGCCTTGGCATCCCGAGCTATCGTTGCCATGCCGCCAACGGCCCGTGGTTTTGTAGGGTTGGACCTGCTCCTTGGAGAACGCCCAAGCGAAGACTGTGTGATCGAGATCAACCCACGCCTGACCACCTCCTATGTGGGTCTCCGCCGAATGATACATGGAAACCTGGCAGCAAGACTCTTTGACATGGAAACCGGTGCTGTTTCCTGTTGCACGGCGGCTAACTCAGTGCGTTGGACCCCCAACGGCGATGTCTGGATTAACGACAACATAACCGAGAGTGCGTGATTGCTGACATGCAAAAGCTTGTTCTCGGAATGGACATTGGCGGGGCCAACCTTAAATATGCCACATCACATGGCAAGGCTGCGTCCCGTGAATTTGCCATGTGGATGATACCGGAGCAGCTTTCGGAAAGCCTGGTCGAAGACATTCAAACGCACTTTGTCGATTTTGGAATCAGGCCCGATGAATTGGCCGTCACCATGACCGGCGAATTGGCGGACTGTTTTCTGGACCGCAAAATTGGCGTCGAGCACATCGTTCAACAGACCTGCGAGGCCGCTGATAACTTTGCGATCAACAACGTTAACTTTTATGGCGTGGACGGCTCTTTTCATCAAGCAAAGACCGCTTGTGAAAACCCGGATCTGATTGCAGCAGCCAACTGGCATGCACTCGCCAATTTCGTTGGGCGGGAAATTTCACCTGATGCTCTGTTGATCGATATCGGTTCAACCACGACCGACATAATTCCGATCAGGGAACAGAATGTTTCCACACCAGCACTCACTGACTATGACCGCCTGTGTGAAGCATCACTGGTTTACATCGGTTGCCGACGCACTCCTGTCTGCGCACTTCTCAACAATCTCGAATACCGGGGCATTTCCACACCGGTAATGAATGAGCTTTTCGCCACCATTGACGATGCCATGCTCGTGCTGGGACATTCTGATGAAGACGTAGATGACTGCAGCAGCGCCGATGGAAAACCAAGAACACGGTTGCTCGCAGCAAACCGTCTGGCGAGAATGATCGGCCTTGACCGCCGAACCATCAACGTCGACGAGGCGGAAAATCTGGCTCAGCAAATCATGACCGCAGCGATTCACACGATCGGTAACGCCCTCAATCAACACGATAAGCACAAGGTCTGGGTTCTGAGCGGTCATGGCCAAGCCTTGATTTCAATTCCCGATGGACAAACCACACTACACTTGGCAGACCATCTTGGACCCGAGGTTGCAAGATCCGCACCTGCCTACGCTGTAGCGCGACTCAAATCCACCGAAAATCAGTGAGACTTGGCGATGCGGCGGATTATCAAGATTGGAGGCAGCATGCTTCTGCGTGAGCATCTGACAACCGCTGTCAATCAATGGCTGGCTGCCCAATCTGCGGGCCAAACACTGATAATCATTGGTGGTGGGAAGTTGATTGATGCCGTGCGTGAATTCGATCAACAGCATGCGATGCCTCCGCAACAGACACACTGGACGTGTGTTGACTTGCTGAGTGTTACGGCAAATTTTGCAGCAGATCTGTTCGGCTGGCCTTTGCTCAAAACCGAGCAGCAGTGGGACGCTGTCGTTCAACAAAACAGAACTCTCTCGAGCCCGGGTGTAACTTCGTTGCCAACCGTGATCACGCCCGCAGTTTTTTACAACGAGCGTACCAGTGCCTCCGAAGCTGGCAGCCCCATCAGCGGTCTCCCGAATGATTGGCGAACGACCACAGACTCGATCGCAGCCTTACTGGCACACCGAGTCGATGCTGACGAATTGGTTTTACTGAAATCCTGTCCGATTCCGCCGGAGATGTCTCACACAAAACTGGCTCAGGCAGGGATTGTCGACGATGCTTTCCCGACAATCGCAAGGGACCTCAGAAGTGTTCGGATCGAACAACTCCGGTAACTGACCGCTGCCAGGCCCAACGGGCAACCTGACAGCACAGGACTCTTGGAAGCTTACTCTGGCTCCGTAACGGCATTACCGGCTGACACAAGACACCGTTTGACTGACAAACCAAAACGGTACTTCGCCAGTTCTAGCAAGCGGCTTGGTTACTCGCTCGCCGCCGATTCAGGCTGTGACTCCGACGGCGGTTCTACTGCTTGACGCTGCTTGTCCAGCAACCGAGCCCTCAGGCGATTTCCATGTTCCTGTGGATCACCATCGGTTTTATAAAGCTCAATGGCTTCGTCAACCTTTCCGCTTCGTTCCAAACTCCGGGCCAGGTTGTAGCGTGCCGCAGCCACCCAGGGTGACAACACATCGCCTGTCAATTCACGTCGCGAGATCAAGTCCGAATCAAGCACTCGCTTTGAAAACCAGGTCTGAGCTGTTTCGTACCTCTCGTCATCATACTGGATCAAACTGACCCAATAAGTCGCAGCGTTCTTCCCCATTCGCATCATGTCCTGCGCGTAACGCACTTGCATCCCATATTGTTGCTCGTCCATTCCCAGTTCGCGGCGAACTCCGTAAGCCTTTTGCAAGTCCACGTCGATCATGAGATCTTCGATTTCAAACTCGGGCGCACGCTGCTGGAGATAAAGGACTCTGGCACCCTCGGCATCCTCTTCGTCATCTTTGTCAAACTGCCCATGCAGATGCCGCCACCGAGCCAATGCCAATAACTTCGCGTTCTGGTTCATATCCTCGAGAATTTGC
Source organism: Planctomycetota bacterium (assembly GCA_029977825.1). Classification (GTDB taxonomy): domain Bacteria; phylum Planctomycetota; class Planctomycetia; order Pirellulales; family Pirellulaceae; genus Rubripirellula. Next base: position 5,527 of record JAPOKD010000310.1, read on the forward strand.
CACGATGCTCGCGACCAGAACATCAACAACGGGTCCCGTAATGCTGCGGCCTGAAGCTCAGCAGCATAGACATCAGCAAGCAGAGGTACATCCCAAAGTCGGACTCCCGCGATGCCCGGAACCGCGTCAATTTCGGCTGCCAGGCTATCAACGTCGACGAACGTCTTCATACGGCGGTTACCTGTCAAACCCGACTCAAGTTGCCTCATACGCAGACTGACTGCCTCTGGTTTCACGTTCAAAAGAGCAACTGATTGTTGCACATCAGACTTGGAAACGGGGTAATCGAAATAGGAAACCACATTCAAGCGTCTTAAAACCGACGCATCGGCCCGTGCCTGCCCCAGGGTGGCAATTCCCACTTGTCCCGGTCCTGGCACATAGCAACCGAGTTCGGGCTCGAACAAATAGACTTCCTTCCCAATCAGTACCCCAACGCTCCATGGTGTAAGACTGCCATCCTGCTCGGACTGAGTTGCCAGCACGAACGCGGGAATCGAAGCCTGGCGGCACAATTGAGTGAATACGCCTGCCCGCTGCTGCGAATCACCAAGACCACGCCAAACGGTTTCATAATCTGTCTGCCGGTATCCCGGGCCTTGAAACCTCATGCCCAAAGAAAACTCAGGCTGTGCCATCCCATTGGGGAAAGGCGGATGAGGCAGCAAGCTTGTCTCGGGTTGCAACGGTTCATAACCAACGTTCCTGACCGTCCAATCGAACAGCCGCACTGCTGTCCTCAGCTTCACAACCTCCTCTTCGGGAAGTTTCGCCTCGATTCCATTCAACCAGTCCGTCAACAGCGGATCTTCACCTGACTCACGATCCACCCATTCAGAGATTTGACGGAACAGATAGCAATCCCTCAGGTAGTTCGTGTCAGAACCAACAAACGAGGCCTGCTCGGTCAATTCCCGAGCCTGTTCCTCAGGAATGATTGTGCTGACCGTTTTGAGTAATGGCGTGACCTGCTCGTCACCGAATGCCTTGCCTTCCCCCCATCGATTCAGATGGTAGACCACTTCTCGCTGAGCTTCCTGCGGGTTCAACTCGACGAGTCTGGACAACAGACTGTGAACCTCACCTAGATGATCAATGGTGGTGTCAGCTTGGACCCGAGCCTGTCGTTGCCGCTCGATCGCCCGTACTCTCGCGCTATTGTCACTAC
>JAPOKD010000052.1 GCA_029977825.1 Planctomycetota bacterium
CTGTTTTCAGCTGGCTTGACTTCGGTCGTGGTGATCTGAAAAACCGGAGTTCAGCTGGCCTGATCCACCTGGCCTGATCCAGCTGGCTTGATCCATGTTGTCAGATACCGTGTGACCGGATCATGGTTTGAAAAGAGGCACGTGCTGTCAGATCCGGTTCAGGGCTCGCGGAGGGCTTCGTCGACTTGAGGTAGATCTTCGAGTGTCTCGAGCCCGAACAGTACCAGAAACCGTTCTGTGGGGTGGTAATGTGGAATTGCCCGCCCGCCCTCGGGTGGTTTAATCCGCTCCATTCTTAACAGTTGCCGTCTCACGAGCTGGTTCAGTAGAGAACCGCTTTCGCGTCCACGCTGGTCTTGAACTTTCTGAGCTGTGATCCCGGGTTGATACGCCACAAGGGAAAGCACTTCGATTGCAGTTTGACTTAGCCGGGTCTCTCTGACCTTTCCCAGAAAGGACCGACGCACCGCTTCTACCTCGGGGGCGATGGACATCCAATAACCTTGCTCGTCGCGCATGATGCGCAGACCCTGATCGGCTTCCTTGTAAGATTCGTTGAGTTGTTCAATCAAAACAACGACTTCCTCAGGTGAAACATCCCGCATTAGCGACGCGAGACGCTGTTCACTGAATCGTTTGTTCTCTGGGTGCCCGACGAACAGAGCCGCTTCGACGATTGCTTCGGGTGTGACGAGGGATTCGTCCTCGTCTGAAGCTTCCTGCTCCTCGTCTTCAGATTCTGATACAGATAACTCATCCAATGGATGGTTCTCAGCGGGCTGTGCAAACGCCTCGGGGTCGTGCTCTGCAGCGACACGGGCATAAGCCGCGCCGAGGTCATCCATTGAAAGTCCGTCAAGGTCCTCTGCAGCCTCATCGTCCTCTGCAGCCTCATCGTCCTCTGCAGCCTCATCCGCAAATTCATCACTGGATTCCAAGGCAGCGTCATCCGAATCAGCCGCTTCAGCGTCTTGCGGTCGTTCCAACTGTTCGTCATCGTCGTCCATTTCGGCCTCCTGATCCTGCTGCGTGACGGTCCCCGTAAGGCTGACTTAACTGGATTGACTTGAGATAGAAAGATGCATCATGAAGTGACAGTGAAGCAGGACAGCATCCAGATCGGTTGCTCGGCGGTTCAGACCCATTCCTGGATCGTGGGTTTGATCACGACCTCCGGTACATTGGCACGCGGTGGCAGGGCACAGATGGTAACGACCACCGACGCGATGTCCTCGGGTTGCAGGATGGCGTCTTTATGTTCTTGCGATACCGGAGTCGGGCGATTGTCGAGGATCGGCGTGTTGACCTCACCCGGATACACATTCGTGATTCGTACGCCTTCGTTGCGGATTTCATTGGAGACTGCAGTGCCGAGAGCCGTCATTGCAAACTTGCTTGCACAGTAGACAACCCCACCCAGTGTGATCGCGCGTTTGCCGGCAACAGATGAAATATTGACCACCAGACCGTCTTTACGCTGACGCATGGATGGCAGCACTTCGTACATGCAGCGGTAGGCTCCGCTCGCATTGATCGACAACACGCGTTCCCAGTCTTCGGGTGACATCTCTGCCATGGTGCGTTTTTGGATATTGATACCAGCACTGTTGACGAGGATATCGACCTCGCCAACGTTGTCACGGATGTCTGCAAAGAAATCCTTGACGCTTGCTGTTTCAGAGACATCGATTGCATGGCCCCGGATCGGGTGCTCACTTTTGACTTGATCTGATAGATGCTGAAGTGGGTCGAGGCGTCGACCTCCAACGGTGACTTTGCAGCCTGCCTCGGCAAGTCCCTTGGCGATCCCTGCTCCAATGCCCGTTCCACCACCTGTGATCGCGACGACTTTACCTGCTAGCTGATTCACTCTGAGACATCCTCAAATGCGTATTTGCGTATTCTTTGAAAAAACAGGAGTGTAGCAGAGTCCCACTGCATCAACACGGCCAGAATGAGACCCGTGATTCGTTCTCAACCTGTTTTCATTTGCAGTTTCAGGTTCAGGCTTTGCCCGATCATCACCTGGGCTGCTAGCTCGGGTGGCTGCGAAACTGTCTGGTTTCCTTGAGATGTTGCCTCAAGTCGGTTCGACATTGATTAGCGAAGTGCGCCACTTCCGCGGTCCGATACGACGGATAGGTCCAGCGGTGATGCTGCCAGACTTTTCCCACATAGGTCAGGGTTACCTCTGCAAACATGCCATCACGCAGGTACAGTCGATGGTCTCGGTCCTTGGTGGTCGCCAATACCAATTTTGCCTGCGTCATGTAACCAGGATCGAGGTTGAGAGGGCGGTCCTCGTCGTGTTGGGACGATTCCATGTATTCCTGTTCCCATCGATTGGTTTCGTGTTTCCAGTCTGCCAAGCCCCCTGGGTCGTAAAAGCCGGCCACGGCAATCAATGTCTTTTGAAGTCCGGATCCCATGGATGGTGTGTAATAGCCGCCAGCTGCAAACGGGATTTCCGGAGAACGAATGGTTGCGCGCCCCCATTGGTCGGCCAGCCGAGTGATAGCCCACTGAAGTGCGGCATCATGACGCGTGATCACTGCGCAGAAACGCACGACCGGTTCGATAAAGCGAGTGGCAGACATGAGCGGGACCTCCTCTGCGCATCGTGCAAGGCTTGTTAGACTGATGGAACTGCATGGGCAGTAGATAATAACCGTCATGATGGCGTTTCGTCTTGACCCCATCGTGTCTTGTTACTTCTAAAACGCTGTTGACGCTGAAAAACGATGTGCCAACGGCCGGTAGTCCCCCCTTTGTATACGAACTTTGGTAATCCTCATGCATCCTTGGATTTCTGACCGTGCTGATTCGTTCGATAGCAGTGGAATACGTCGTGTTTTTGACCTGGCGGCCAATCTGAAGGATCCAATCAATCTTTCGATTGGGCAACCAGATTTTGATGTTCCAGATGAGGTCAAGCAGGCGGCCATCGAAGCGATCGAGTCGGGCAAGAATGCCTACTCGCCAACGCAGGGGATTGGGCCACTCAGGGAACGCCTGCAGGCACAGGTGGGCAAGCAGTACCCCACCCACGATAACCGGGATGTGTTTGTTAGCAGTGGAACCAGTGGTGGCTTGATGTTGTCGATGCTTGCCATGATCAATCCGGGCGACGAAGTGATTTATCTTGACCCGTTTTTTGTTATGTATCCTGCTTTGGTGCAGATGTGTGGGGGTGTCCCTGTGCCGGTTGATTCCTACCCGGACTTTCGGCTCGATCCCTCGAAAATCGAGGCCGCTGTCACGCCTCGAACCAAGATGATTCTGCTCAATAGCCCTGCGAATCCTACCGGAGTTACCGCGTCGGCAGCCGACCTGAAGCAGGTTGCTGAGTTGGCGGCGGAAAAGCAGATTGCCTTGGTCTCAGACGAAATCTATAGCAATTTTCATTATGACGAAGAGTTTGTGTCACCGGCCGTCTACAACGATCAGACCATCGTTATTGATGGCTTCAGCAAGAGTCACGCAATGACTGGCTGGAGAGTTGGTTATGTGCACGGACCGACCGAAGTCATGGCCGCGATGCTCAAGTTGCAGCAGTACTCGTTTGTTTGTGCGCCACAGCCTGCCCAATGGGGAGCGATCCGGGCGATGGAGGTCAGTCTCGATGGCTACCTGCAGGATTATCGACGTAAACGTGACTTGGTGGTTCAAGGGCTCAGTGACTGCTATGAACTAGTTGTGCCAGGTGGAGCGTTTTATGTCTTTCCCAAGGCGCCCGTGGAAAGTGGCGCAGCGTTTGTTGAAGAGGCTATCTCGCGTGGCTTATTGATCATTCCAGGTAATATTTTCAGTAAACGCGATTCGCACTTTCGAATCAGTTTTGCTGCACCTGATGAAACGTTGCACCGTGGAATTGAATTGCTGCGGGAGTTAGCCAGAAAGTAACGACAGGGGTGATGCTCGACCTTGTATCTCCGGGATACCATCGGCACCGCCCCCGCACCTGAGCTATCAAACCCAAAAAACGGTTGGGGCATCAGATTCTCTCGAGTTCAGCACGATTTCTGGTAGCGTTCAGTAACGCGCGTTCTGACGTCGGATGTGAACGTCTTGCAGTTGGTGTCGAACGCTGGGGCGTGGCAGGATAAACTGTAAGTCATTGTCAGTTTCAACAACACTCGCTACCGGCACCAGAGTCGATCATGGCTACCATCAGATTATCCTTGCTCCTAATGCTAATGACGCTTCTCACGCAGATGACCAGTCTGCAAGCAGGAAAATACAACCCAACCTTAAGCCCCGGTGATGCCGCTCCCGCTTGGCAAGGTCTGCCCGGGGTCGATGGAAAAAAATATTCACTCTCGGACTTCGATTCGTCCAAGGCCATTTTGGTTGTGTTTACCTGCAACAGTTGTCCGTACGCGGTGGATATCGAAGACCGACTGTTAGCCTTTCATAAGAAATATGGCCAAAAAGGTGTGGCCGTGGTGGCCATCAATGTGAATAAAGTCGAGGCTGATCTGATGCCCGCGATGAAGGAGAAGGCCCAGCAGAAGGGGTTTCAGTTTCCTTATCTATTCGATGAAACCCAGAAAATCGCCAAAGACTATGGTGCAAAACGCACTCCTGAGTGCTTTGTGCTCGATCAAGACAGAAAAGTTGTTTACATGGGGGCTTTGGATGATAGCCCAGAGGGGAAAAAGATTTCTCAGAGGTACGTCGAAGCAGCCGTTGATATGACGCTTGCTGGCGAAAAGGTAGAACTCGCGGAAACCATTCCAGTCGGCTGTGCGGTGCGATTTGAACGCACTCGACGAAGCAGACGGGCCCGCAGCAAGTAAGGTGGCAGCTGGTACGATCGCTTGTGTTGGAGCGCGACGCTGTAAGGAACGTGCAGCGTGATCACTGCAGCAGCGTGATCCAAGTGCGGTTGGTCAGTACCCTGACTTTGCAATGGTGTTATCGCCCTTTGCGTTGACTGGCTGGGATGCGAGCGACTGGAAGGCGAATCAATGCGATCCTGCTCGAGATCACTTCCAGGCTTCCCTACTGTTCTTCTTCGAACATGCCATCAAAGATGCCCTCACCCATGAGCGTCTGCAGGATCACGGGGCAGCCCTCCTCAAGCATGTCCAGTACCTGATCGAAGCCGTCTTCCTCTCCGTAATAAGGATCTGGCACATCGCTCGGCCAGTTATCATCCAGGTAATCGCTGAACATGCGAATGTGAGGCATCAATCCGCCAGCGGTTTCGAGCAGGATTGAATGGTTCTCAGCGTCCATTGCCAGAACTAGATCAAAGCGATCTGGGCTGAGGTCTTCCGGGGTGATTTTGCGTGCCCGACTCGTCAATTCATAGCCACGTGCCTCGGCAGCAGCCATCATTCGAGCATCGGCCCCTTCGCCAACATGGTAACCATGAGTGCCTGCGGATTCGATTTCAACATCGACGCGGAACTCCTCGGCAAACCTCTGCATCACTGCTTCGCCAGCCGGTGAACGGCAAATGTTGCCCATGCAAACAAATAGGATTCTTTTGGTCATCGCAGCGTTCCTTCACTTTCACTCCAGCGGTTTCAACTCGAGCTGGCAGGCATTGGATAAAACAGAGGGCCCAGCAGATGGGGTTTGTCGGGGGCAAAGAGAGTGTGCGGAAATCACGGGGGTGAAAGCATTGGCACAGTCGACTCTACGTCCGGCCCAAAGATTGTATGCCATTCGTCATCGCAGGCTCAGTAGTAGCTCTGCACGAACGCAAATTTTTTGCAGAAGGACACGGCTGTTAGTTAGGGCGAACAGGTCCCTTAGAAGCCGGCAACACGGCAACCTTGGGCGAATCAACGACTGTTGGCGACGCCCACGCGTAACAACACCCCGCTTTGGGCGATCGGGAATCAGGACGCCCATGGGGGCCGGTGAGGTAGCGTGGTTTATCTTCATGGAAATGGACTGCTTTGCTTTGTGCTACTTCATGTGCCGCAAAAAGCATGATGGCTGGTTGTGCGATGGCGTGTGCGGCGTCGTTAGCTTTGGGGGGCTTGTCGCAAAGCGAGTCTGTGTCGCGAACCTCCGGGGGCAGAAAGCGTTCCTGTTGGGTGTGGTTAGGGCGATTTCGCCTTTCGTTCCGGTGATCAGCAAGGCATTGTTTGGGGCGACTTTGAGGGAATTAACGAATTTCTTGCCAACTTCTCCGGCCTCAGACGGGGGTGGGGAAGGCGGTTTTTACGGCTGAAATACGGTGAATCCTCACTTGGATAGCTCTGGAAGGCTAGTCCGGACCAACCCGCTAAAGGCAAAGCAGGTTGCTTTGTGGGCTGGTAAGGGTTACTATCTTGCCATCTCGGAAGTCAATTGCTTATCAAGTGGCCAACGGAGTTCTTTTCATGTCATTGCGTTTCACTCAATCTTGTCCGACCTGCGGCCGCCGAATCGAGGTCCGTGCTTCACTCATGGGCTGCGATGTTCGCTGCCAACATTGCGATGCTGTCTTTGTGGCGCATCCGGGTGATAGAGACGAAGATGCGGACCATCTGGGTGGGCAGCCTCGTCAAATTCATGCACAAGCTTCTGAGGACTTTGGGTCAGATCCGTTGATGGATCGTGTTCAGCAGGCGTTGAATCGAGCCGAGGAATCTGCAGCGGTTAATTGAGCCAGGAGGTGAGTCGAGGTCGAAGGCTGATCGCTGCCCCGACAGGTCTCAGGCCTACCGTAAGCTCAACTTTCGGGGCAAAGCTGGGCTTCTTTCGATGATCTGGCTGAGGGCGGTAGCGATGCTCTTTGCGTTCCTCTGTGCACCAAGTCAGCACAGAAAGCCTCATTGAACGGACGCACAGGATTCCAGCAGGCCAATATTCCCGCCCACCGCGACGTCCTGCCAGCGTGCGGCCAGCATCACGCTGTTGATCCCTGAACCAATACCAAGCAGGGCGGTACGATCATTGGTGGCAATTTCGCCGGATTGGGCTGCCCACGCCAAAGAAAGGGGCAGTGCTACCGAACCGGTATTGCCAAGCTTGGGGAAAGTGATGCTGTCTCGTTCGGGATTCAAGCCCATGGCTTCCAACATTCCAGCACGATGTCGAGAGCCAACCTGATGGCAGATCGAGCGATCGATCTGGTCTCGCGTCCACCCGGTCGTTTCGAGAAGACGTTCGAAAGCAGCGATTCCGGTCCGGATTCCCTCAGCCATCAGACGCTCGGAATCTGTGTCCATCAAGGGCTGCATGCCAGCGCCAGCCGCATCATCGTCGCTCATGCAAAGATCATGGAATTCAGTTCTGGCTTCTGCAATCGCAGCTTCAATAGGCGTTCCACCTCGGGAATGTTTGCGATGAGTCAAAAGCCAAGCGCAGCTGCCCGACCCAATGGTGAGCGAGGCAAATGCTGGTTTGACGGTTTTCCGGGTTAACGCTTGATCCTGGTTCAGGCTGTCGATCGTTTGGCTCAACAACGGCCGGCTGTTTTCAGTACCGACGACGATTCCCGCGTCAATCACGCCTGATTCGATCAACATGCCGATTTGAACTGCTCCATTGATCAAGCCCAGGCAGGCGTTGGAAACATCGTAAACCCAACACTGCTGGGGCAACCCAAGCCCATGATGGACTCGGGAAGCAGTAGCCGGCTCAAGAAAGTCGCGGCATACGCTTGCGTGGATCAGACAACCAATCCGGTCACGATTGATCCCCGCAGCCTCAATTGCGTGATTCCCGCTACGAATGCTGGGTCCGCTGGGGACAGTGCCCACGGGCCAAACCCGTCGCTCTGAAATCCCGCTCATCAACTCCAGACGACCCTGAGGCAACTTCAAACGCGAGTACAGGGGCTCCAGGCGATCTTCGATGTCATTGCTGGTCCAGATCTCCGTTGGAATCTCTGCACCAATCGATTCCAGATAAACATTTTCGAATCGCACGGAACGCCTGGGGTGTTGTTGGGTCGGTTTCAAGTCAGCAGTCTCAAAGCGTGCTGAATTCGGCGGCCGTATCGTACCCTAATCGACATAAATCCGCAGGTTGCTATCAAAAAAAGCCAATGCTAGCACTGCCTGTAGTGCTAGCGCCGGCCCTGATGTGAATATGTAGAAAAGGTTTGGATAAGAGAAGATGGGAGGCTAAATTTCCGCACAATCAAGGGTTGGGCGTCGTTGCTTGACCCGACCAGATGTGGCCACGGTGATTGCGAGAAGCGGGGTGAGCTGAATTGAGCGGTTGTTTTGCGTTGGTTTCCCGTGCTTTGCACGACAGCAATCAACGCTGAAATCTCTCTCTTCGGAGCACCAAGAACGGAGTCTGGACCCAATGTCAGGGAACGGAGCTTCAAGCAAGCTGAGGTTAAGTTTGGCGATGCGGGACGAGTCTGCATCAAAATTTTCATTCGCGAATTCGAAGAGGACCTTTCGGATGTCGAATAAACCACTGATCGGAATGAACGCCGATTATCGGGCTGCTGCCCGTAGCATGCCTGCATACAGTTATGTTGCGGCTGGGTATTTTCAGTCGATCATTTCGGCTGGGGGAATTCCGGTAGTGTTACCACCTATGGATGATCCCGCTGCGATCTCGCAAGTGTTGGATCAACTCAATGGTTTTGTCATGATTGGCGGTGCCGATCTTGACCCACGAAATGATGGTTTCATGCTTCATCCAAGTGTGCGACCTCTCGATCCTGTCAGGGAAGCCTGTGACCGGCTGCTCATGGCAGATATCGCGGAGCGACGAATGCCAGTTCTCGGGATTGGAACTGGAATGCAGCTTCTCAATGTGCAGCAAGGGGGAAACCTGTTTCTGCACATCAAAGAAGATCTGCCAAACGCTGTTCCGCATCACGACCCGCAAGATGCAAGTCACCGACATACTCTGGACGTTGTGAGTGATTCCCTGATCGGTCGGGTTTATGGTGACGGTGAGATTCGCGTTAGCAGTCGACATCATATGGCGATCGATGAAGTTGCTCCTGGTTTTCGTGTCACTGCAAAGTGTCCCGATGGAGTGATCGAAGCCATCGAAAGTGAAATGATGGACTGGTTTGCAGTGGGGACTCAGTTCCATCCAGAGTGCGGTGCAGCCTCTGCTTTGGACATCCGGATCTTTGAAGAATTTGTTGATGGAGTAAATCAACGGATTGACCAAGATCTGCGTTTGGTCGCATAGCCAAATATGTTATGTTACCCGAATCACAGTCGAGGCTAGTCCTCGACGGACGTTAACCAAGTGGTTGCGTTTTAAATTAAACCTTTCCAGCGAGCCAACTTTGCGAGCTGTTCAATTGATAGACCATCCCGCTGAGGAGAGTCGGATCACAAGGATGTGACACTAACCGAATCGTTTGTGAGTGTTTCGGTTGTCCAGTCACAGCCCCGCGCACGGATTAGCGCGTTTGCCGCAGGCAGGATGCCAAGGCGGAAGTGACCGAACACACCCCGAAACCCGTGATCACGGAAGATCGTGACCTGATGCAGGAAGCAATAGGTCCACAAAACGAATCGGATAGGCGAAAAGTCAGGATTGACTTTGAGGCCGGACGCGCGACGAGTCGAAGCGCGTCCGGCCTTTTTTATTTACTGCAGCTGCGGAATGTGGGACATGACGCGTTGTGGCTGTCCAAGGCAGGGAATGCCATTCGGAAGGGCATGGAGGCGAATTGACCTTGCCATGTAGATTGGTAAACAGAGTCCGGCAAGCGGGATTCGCCAGTATTTTTAAATTGCTCTAGCCAAGCCTTGGGAAGAGAGGTTGTCGTGCATATCAACCCCTATGATCCAGGAAACGGGCAGCATGGCGATGCAGGTCAGCTGCGCGGTCGTTCTCTGCTGATCAAGATTTGTGCCGTCATCACTTTCATGGTCTGTACGCCACTGGGTTTGCTTGCTTGCTGGGCCTGGTGGTTGTGGTGGAAAAATCAACGCGTTACACCCGCGGTTGGCAGTTTCCCCTACGGGAAATTTGCGTGGGAGTCAACGCAATGGGCCGTAGTCGCATTGGTCAGCTTTCTTGCTCTATGGTCCGTATTCTGGTGTACACGCTGGTTCAGGAAACGTTCCACTGATGGGTAAGGGCAGGGCTTCTGCTTGCCCGGTCTTGGTGTGCTGTCGCTGCTTTCATCTTGCCGGACCTGCGGCATGTGGCCTGTCGGGGCGTCGTGCCGCGGTAGCAACGCTGTGCGGAATCTTTTGTGTCGGCGGGATGGGGTTACAACACTTGAAGAAGTGCCTACGCTATTTTGGAATCGTCGGGAATGTGTCTGCAGTTTCAGGGGTCAATTGATGGTGTGGGAATTATCGGAATTTGGAAAGCACTTGTGTGGCGGCAGCGGCATCGGCGAGTTGATGGATGACTTGGGGCATGCGTTAGCGTCCGGAGGTGATGAGATTCGCATGCTTGGAGGAGGTCAGCCTGCGCATATTCCAGCCATGGATGCACGCTGGCGGCAGCGTCTGAGTGAAATCGTGGCCAATGAGGGTGAGCTCGAGCACATGCTCGGGAATTATGAGCCTCCCGTGGGAAATCTATCGTTTCGTGCGGCAGTTGCGGAACTGTTTCGCGATAAGTTTGGCTGGCGGGTTGGCGTTGAAAATATTGGCGTCACGATGGGAGGACAAACCGCGTTTTTCTTTCTGTTCAATGCTCTTGCTGGACGGTTTCATGCTGATCGCCAGAAGAAAATCCTGTTGCCCCTGGTTCCTGAATACATTGGCTACGCCAATCAGTCGCTTGGCACTGAGATCTTTACAGGAGTCAAGCCGGATATCGAGTTGATTGGTGATCACGGGTTCAAGTATCACGTTGATTTTGACTCGATGCATGTCGACGAGGATATCGCAGCCATTTGCGTTTCCCGTCCGACCAATCCAACTGGAAATGTTCTTACAGATGGTGAAATATCACGATTGAATGCGTTGGCGGAAGATCTAGGTGTGCCGTTGATGATTGACAACGCCTATGGAGCTCCCTTTCCCAATGCAATTTTCACCGACGCAAAGCCGGTCTGGAATGACGGCATTATTCTGACGCTGAGTCTTTCCAAAATCGGGTTGCCGGGAACGCGGACAGGAATCGTTGTCGCACGCGAAGAGATCATCACCGCTTTGGGTTCGATGACTTCCATTGTTGGGCTGGCAAACGCAAATGTGGGTCAGGCTATCGTGAAACCGTTGATTGAAAGTGGTGAAATTCTGAGTCTCAGTAATGATGTCGTGCAGCCGTTTTATCAAGGGCAGTCAAAAAAAGCTCTTGGGTGGGTGGATGAGTTTTTTGATCAGGGGCTTCCCTATCGCGTGCACCGAAGCGAAGGTGCGTTCTTTCTGTGGTTATGGTTTGAGGATCTGCCTGTCACATCCCGCGAACTCTACGAGCGTTTGAAAGCCCGGGGGGTGCTTGTTGTACCAGGAAGTTACTTCTTCTTTGGCGTTGATGACCCGCAGTGGCGGCACCGTGACGAATGTCTGCGAGTCAGTTTCACCATGGCTGATGAGATTGTACGCGACGGTTTTCGGATCATTGCCGATGAGGTCAAGAAAGCGTATCAGCAAGGCATGTCTTGATTGCTGCACGCTTTAGGCATCCGGAATCACAGCTTCAAACAGTCACCGGCAGTATGTGCTTGGCCAAACGCTGCTGTCGCCACGGTCCGTTTGATTCGAACTCCGGCTTGAGTGGCAGACCGGTCCAGTCAAACGGTCTGCAGGGTAATGATGTCGGCAGTCACTCTTTGATTACCGCATCACCACCTACCCTGATGGGAAACGGTTCAGTCAGCTGTTGTCGATTGATCGACAGGACAACAACGTGGTTCCCACTACTCAGGGGCAGTGTGCCAAGGTTGGTTGTCGGCGTAGGTTTGCCGTCGATCCACGCGCTCAGTCCTTCCGATGGAATTTCAATTTCTGCAATGCCTTCACGTGGCATTGTGATTCCAAATCGGACGAAAGAAGTGTGTGGTAGGGTTCGGTGCTGTTTGAACTGGTCCAGTTCTGCAAGTGGAAGTGTGCCATTGACCCTTGTTGTCTGTGGTCGCCAAGTCATGTTGGGGTCATTGCTTGCTGCAGTGTCCATGCTTGTGCGATTCAATCTTGAGCTGGCTGCATTCGTATAGTTCAGTGTTTCCAGTGATCTTACTAGCGATTCTGTCGAAACGGTGAAGGCCGGTTCTCGTCCCAGTGCAGACATGAATGTCAGCAGGTCGACAAGTTCTTGTTGAGGCAGGGAATCAAGCAGACCCTCCGGCATCAGTGATTTTCCGGGCTTGGTTTGTTCGATTGAATCCAGGGCAATCTGCACTTCTTTACCGTCAGCCAGGCGCAAACGGAGTTCATCTTCATTTTTTCCCAGTGAAATGCCATTGATGACTTCACCTTCGTCGGTCAACACGGTGAGGGTTGTGAATCCTTCTTTGAGTTTCGCGCTCGGGGCCAGCAGCGCTTCAACAACATAATCAGGTTGTGAGCTTCCTCCCAAGCTAATCAGATTCGGGCCGACTCGTCCCCCGCCGTTGCCAATTGCATGACAGTTGATGCACTGAAGAGACTTTCGCCGGTAAATGTCTTCGCCGCGACTCGCAGAGCCTTTGGTTTTCATTTCGGCAATCAGTTTTGCCTGCAGTTCTGGGGTCAGCTTCCATTTTGCCTGCTCAAGTTGCCCTGCTTTGCGTATCGCTTTTTCAAGAGCCGCTTGGCCACCTGAAACCCGAACGTCTCTCAGCAGGCTTCGGGCAACATCTGTTGGGATTTCTGTCTTGTCAATCGCTTCCGCCAGGACAGGTGGCAGATCTTTTCGGTTCAGCATGCTCACCAGAATTGCCGAGGCTGCATCTCCTGTTTCCCTGTTTTGCAGCAGGTTCAGGATCATCGGGATCGCAGCTCGAGGTCGTCTTGCGGCGATGGCACGCGTTGCGGCGATCCGCTTGCCGGCTTCGGGTGACTTGGAAAGCATTGTGAGAGTTTTTCGTACCTCTTCAGAATCGTAGGCTGCAAGTGTGTCGATAATCTTCTGTTGGGCAGGCCCCGTCGTCGTGGTCAATGCTTCAAGCAGTGCGGATTCCAGTTCTTTGACTTTCCAGATATTCGCGATCCTGGTAACGACTTGCAGTCGTGTTCCTGCGGGATCCGGTGTCTGCTGCTTGAAAAAACTGCTCAGTGCTGGTCCCACGTTCGTTGGGACAGTGCGATCCCGTTGGGTTCGATCCAGCAGTGGTTTGACACGTGCCAGTGGAAGTGCGGTCGGGCTCTGTTTCACCAGAGCGCGGAAACATCTCCCCAGCTGATTCGCATCACCTGCAACCGCTGCGGCAGCAATGAGCTGGTCCATGGATTGCTGCGACAGCTCGGGCGACTCGATGATTTTCACCGCGATTTCGGCGGCTTTCGGGTTCGCGATGGCTGTGACCGCAGCGGCCAGTTCGTTCAAACTGCCCGTCCAGTCTTCTCGTGAAGCCAGGATCGACTGGTCGGGGTAAGTCCCGTCCAGACTTCGGAGAGATTGCCAGATGGCAAAGTTGAGGTTCGGGTCATCCATTTGCTGTGACGCCCGAAGTACCGTGTTTAATGCCTCTGGACTGACACTTGCGTCGAGTTGGCCGGCGCACACGACTGCCTCCAGGAGTAGTCGTGGGTCATCCCGTTCCGCAAGAATACGAGTCAGCAGTTCAGTCAGTTGCTGCGACAAAGCAGAGACTGGCTTTTCAGGAGCTTCATTCAGGCGACTTCGCCAAACGCTTCGGAGCATGGTTCTCCAGACAGCAGGTTCAGCTGCATCGAACATGCTTAACATCCCATCGGTGACGGGCATGCCGAGAACCTCGTGGAACCAGAACAGTTCCAGTGCTCGATCACCGGGATCTTTGGCGGTCCATGCTTGATAAGCTGCAACAACGTCGGTTGGATTCTGTTCTGCACGTTTCCACAGTTCTTCTCTTGCGAACTGCCGCACCGGCAGTGCTGGGTCACGTAGAAGATCCAGCAAGTTGTCCACGTTTTGAGTTGCAAAATCTGGCCATGGATCGAGTTCACGTCCCGGAAACGAGACTCGCCAGACTCTTCCATGGGTACGGTCACGTCTCTGGTCGCGGAAGTCAACTTCACCATGTTGAATGATCGGGTTGTACCAATCAGCAATGTAAAGTGCGCCGTCGGGGCCCATCGCTGCGTCGATAGGACGGAACGCGACCCGTTGTGTAGTGATGATTTCTGGTTGTTGGCGACTGATGTAACTGCTTCCGTTGGGCTGCGTTGTGAATCTGCAAACGCGATGGCTGCGGAAGTCGTTGGTCACAAAATCACCGACCCACGCAGGAGGAACGTGAGTTCCTGAAAGAATCTCGAGTCCGCAATGTTTGGGGCTACCGGGATTGAGGCCATTGAGCCAGCGTTTCGCACCCGGTGATGTGACGAAAACCGAGTCAGGGAAAATGTAGTTGAGTCCCATGGAACCGGCACCGTCAGTTGCGAAGGATTCCCCACTCGCATCGAATACGTGGCCCCATGAATTGACGAGACCTTTGCTCACAACTTCCAACTGTCCTGTTGACGGGCGATAACGCCAAATTCCCCCTCCGTCGAGATGTCGTGTGCCATAGGGGGTAATCACATGACTGTGGATATAGATGGACTGATTGAAGTACAGGCATCCATCGGGACCAATCCGCAGGGTGTGTACGAGGTGATGCGTGTCTTCTGTTCCAAACCCACTCAGGACAACACGTTGCTTGTCGGCCTGCCCATCGCCGTCAGTGTCTTGCAGGTATAGAAGACGCGTACTGTCTACAACATAAGCCGAGTCGGGACTGTCTGGCGCAACGCCTGTGGGGATCAGTAAGCCATCCGCGAAAACAGTCCGTTTGTCGGCAACGCCATCACCATTAGTATCTCGCAACACAATGATCTTGTCGTTGGCTATTTCTCCCGGTTTGATCTGAGGATAAACCTCACTGCTGGCAACCCAAAGCCCGCCAGTGGAATCGAAATTCATCTGGATTGGTTTGCTGATATCCGGATCAGATGCAAAAAGATTCAGAGCCGCTGCCTCGTCCACCTGCATGGCTTCCAGTTCCGCAGCGGTGTCTGGCTCGGGGATGTCCGTCAGGTTCCGCTGTGCATGCAGGCCGCAAGGGATTGCGGTTAAGAGGATCGTTAGGAATGTGACGAGGATAGAGGGCTGGCGTACCGGCACGAGACACCTTCGGGGAGTATAAAGAGGGGAGACGGGGTCACGCGTAGTATACTGAATCTGTGCGAGAAACGTAGCGTGGAGCCGGGCTAATTTGACCCGAACATCCCTCGCGTTTACTCTTAACTGTAGGCGTTGTAATCAGCAGCCGCCATATGTTTCTACTCTGCGTGAAGGAAAGTTGGATGCGAATCCTTGCAGCCACGAATTGCGACGATTGTTGTCATGTCGGCCGACGTTGTTGGGCAATCGTTTTGTTCGTCTTGATGGTGTTAACGACGATTGCGGTTCCTGCAACAGTCTCTGCGCAAGACAAAAAAGACGAGAAGCCCAAGCCACGCACCGTTGAACTGGTAACCAAGGATCGCAAAAAACTCCGTGCTTTCTACTTCCCTTCGAATAAAGGCAAGGCTTCGAAAACCGTGTTGCTGGTGCACGAGTGGAAAGGTCAGGCAAGCCCCTATGCCAAATTGGTTGTTGCGCTCCGCGACGCTGGTTGTGCTGTTCTGGTCCCTGATTATCGAGGGCATGGCGGAAGTCGCGAGCAGATGAATAGCAAGCGCAAGATGGCCGAGATGGATACGTCCAAAATGTCAAAGCGTGACATCGAAAACATTATCAAATATGACCTCGAAAAAGCCAAGAACTTCCTCAAGGAAG
>JAPOKD010000876.1 GCA_029977825.1 Planctomycetota bacterium
AGACGACCCCAAACCGATGAAATGGCAGAGGTCATTTCAGCTGAAAAAACATTTTGATGGCTCATCGGTTCTCATCCTTTTTAAAAAAGTTGATTGGATATTTCGGTCACAGTTTTCCTGACAGACGGTCTGGTTTAAAGGGTTACCGCCGTGACGACCTTTCAAGGTGTGTCTTCTCTCGAGCTTCGATCACACACTCGCGGCAGCCAGTGCCTCATGGTCAATGGAAACGACGGCATGAGTCGATTGCAGCCGCTGAGGATCATCAACGCGGTTCGGTACTCTTCCCAAGTGAGTCCCCACACAAGACCTAATGAGGGGCACGGAAATCAATCCCGGCGAAAATGCCAGCCCCCGTCAGGGCTCTTCAACCAAATACGCGGAAAAGGCTGCGTCAATGCGCAGCCTTTTCCGGGGAAAATTGAAGAATTGACTTTATGATTAGCCGCAGCAAACTGCATCAATTTGCACCAATGCAGTTTGCTGAACGCCAGTGTTCCGGCTTGTTTATCAACACGATAGGCGAGGTGGAATCGCTTGCCACGCAGGCATGCCTATGCAGTTCCCACGGCTAAGGCGGTTGCATCAGTCCGGGCTTGTCGTTTCACAAGCTCGGATTGACGCCTCGGAGACGCGGACAGATGCCGGGTAATGGAAGGTCATCTGATTTTTGTTTTAGAATTGTCTCAGCATGTACGGTCTGCGAATATCATTCCAACCCGTTAAATGACACCGTAAGTTAGGGACTCCAAATGAATGGTTTCAAGTTGTTGGACAATTGCTTGACGCCAGGCAGATGCTTTATGCCCGCCTGGTGCTTTACGCCACACAGGTTGTATTTCTCAGCCTGCCGAATCTGTCTCACTGGTTTTTTGCTGGTGATGATCAGTGCAGATGTGACTGCTGAAAAACCAGTGAAGGTCTTTGTGTTGGCTGGGCAGTCGAACATGGACGGGCAGGCAGACATCCGGACACTTGATTTTCTGGGAGAAGATGTTGATCCGAAGCGTGCTTCGTTGTTGCGTCTGTTTAAGTCTGATGCCGGAGAGTTGATGACCAGAAACGATGTCTGGGTTGCCAACGCTGGTGTGTATGGCCAGTTGCAGACCGGTTTTGGTGGTAGACGTAATTACGACAAACTCGGTAACAAAATTGGGCCTGAGTATGCTTTTGGTTACTACATGGGCGAGGCGTTCGATGAGCAGGTGTTACTGATCAAGTATGCTCCTGGCGGAAAAAGTCTGCATGTTGATTTTCGTCCGCCCAGTGCGGGAAAGACTGGCAATGAAAAACTGGACGCAAAAGTTCTGACGAAAGAAGGTGCAGAGCAGTGGAATGAAGGCAAGGTGGAACCAGTTGTCGGCTTGGAGTATCGCAAACTTGTTCGATATGTAGAGGCCACGCTGTCGATGCTGGGGCAGCGTTTCCCCGGATACGAAAAGGCACAAGGCTATGAGATTGCCGGTCTTGTCTGGTTTCAAGGTTTCAATGACATGTTTGATGTGTCAGGACGACAACAGTACGGTCAAAATCTCATTCACTTGATTCATGATCTTCGTCGCGATCTGCGTGCTCCCGACATGAAAGTGGTGGTCGGAGTTATGGGCGTGAATGGGCCTGAGAATGAAGATAATCCAAAACAACGTGATGTGCGAAATGGACAGCGGTCAATTAATCAGGTGCCTGCTTTGAAAGGGAATGCTACGGCAATTGAGACCGCTGGGTTTTGTCACCCCAGGATCGTTGCCATCAAGACAGCTGGTTGGCTCAACAAAAGCCGTGACCTGAAAACCATGCCACTCACACAACAGGAACAGCAAATGCTCGCTCGGGCAACGTCAGACAAAGGCTATCACTATTATGGTGAAGCACGCTTTTTTATTCTGGTTGGTAAGGCTTTCGCGGAAAACATGCTGAAGCTTCTCGGGCAGAGTGATTCCACCGAAAAACAGTGAGACGCAGTCGGCAAGCTTGTGGTATAGCAGCGGGCTGTTGAACGAAACCCTGGTCGCTTCGGCATGGCGGTCTCGCAATCATGATACTGCAATGACTACCTGCAGTGACCAATATGCAGTGACTGGCACACGCTGATTACTTCGCTATTCGCGGACGCGTGATGCGATTCGGATGTCGAAACAGCAGGTTGGTGTATGAGTAGCTGTCTCGCGGTACATGTGGGTGCCGTTCACGGTTTCGGTACTCAAATACTTCGTAACCGTGTTCTAGGAGGAAATCGACATTCCGCCGACTGAGTCCATTGCCGGTCGAAGAGCAGACGTGGTCGCCCATTTCCAGAACAATAGTTGGATGGTACCGATCAAGGGTTTCCGTCATGCCCTCGAGTACTGGGATCTCTGCACCCTCAGTATCGATCTTTAAGAAATCAGGAGCACCGTGTTGTTGGGCAAAATCGTCCAGTTTGACGGCGGGAACTGTTGTTTGCCGTGCCGCATCGTCTGTGGGGTCCGCTTGATAGGCTTCGCCGATCACAAAGTTCAGACTACTGCGTCCAACACCCTGCTCGATGAATGCGAGCGGGCCGGACGTTCGGTAGGCGGCAACTTTGCAGCAAGTAATGTTATCGCATCGTGCTGCGTTCTCTGTCAAAACTTCGTAGGTCGTTGCGGTGGGCTCAAAGGCGAAGACGTGGCCTTTGGGGCCAACAAGCGACGAAGCTAGCAGGCTGAAGTAACCATAATGTGAGCCCACGTCGTAAAACGTCATGCCTGGCTCAACGCAATCGATGAACATTGACGTGACATCATCCTCGAAGTAGCCGAACTTTCCCAGACGGCCTGAAACAAACTCAGGAAAGACAACCGACATCTCCTGCCCCCAAAAGAGCGGCACGGAAACTTTGCAGGTCTTGCCAAGCCACTTCGCTGCTTTTTTTTCAATCCGATCCTTTGCCCAGCGGGGGAGGTTGC
>JAPOKD010000819.1 GCA_029977825.1 Planctomycetota bacterium
CTGGCCATCTTGATTCACGCTGGTGTTGTCGGCGAGTCTGCTGTTGCGGGTGGCCAAAGAATCGCGAACCGGTTCACCGCGCGTCTTCCTGAGTTGAGTCATTGCAGTCATAACGAGCTCAACGCCATCAGTCCCGCGGCAACCAGAAACAATTATGCCAAGATCATGGCAGGAATAGAGTTGGGACGCCGGGTTGCACGAGTGGAACGCATCCCAAAGATGCGTCATCGCTCCATCAACAGCACGCGGGCGGCAGTCGACTACTGTAGTGAACAGTTTTCCCGACTCGCCTATGATGCGGTCCAGGAAGAGTTTCACCTGGTCACTCTTGATACCAAGCACAAACCGATCAACCGTCACCGAATTACCGTAGGGACACTCGATGCAAGTTTGGTACATCCGCGTGAGGTATTCCGAGCCGCGATTCGCGATGCTGCCTCGGCAATTATCCTCGTCCATAATCACCCGAGTGGTGACCCATCACCAAGTCAGGAGGACATTCTGGTCACTCAACAATTGACGGAGGCCGGGAACATTATTGGAATCGCTGTATTGGACCACATCGTGGTTGCATCCGACCACAGCATCAGCATTCGGGAAGCTACCCTGAACCATGAAAAGTTCAGAAACAACTCGAGCCTGAAACTTGTTGATGCGCGATAATCAAGCAATGCGCCAGATCCTACATTGTGGCTCGGTGATTTTCCCAGCCACGCGGTGATGTGTCCAGAAAGCAAAATCAACCAATCATGACGCGGTGAAAGACTGCTGGAAAATCACCTTTTGGCAAGTATCTACTCACTTACCTTTGACATCCCGGACATAAGCCTGAAGGTTTCAGACAGTTCAGTATCCAGTATTCACGGTTTGTCTTTGCTCTTAAAGTTCGAGCAAAGACACGCAGAGACCAGAATGATTCAAATGCCAGAGCAACATCAGAAAACCCACACGAATGCCACTGGTGAATTGCTTCTAAGCGGGCTATTGGATACGACTGCCGAAAATCGAAATCCATTCCTGAAGATCCACCCTACCCTCCACCCTTTCGGTTAACGCCTGAGGAATCTGTGGTACACGCTAAACGTGATACCTGTCGTGTTTGAGACATGCAGGGCCCGGGATATTTATTCTGTTCGCTGCACCCTGACGCATGTGATCCTGTTAGGCTAGACAGCGGCATCGAGCCAGCAGGAAGCACCGAACCATTTCTGGATACTGGAGAACGTCCATGCGTCATCTCTTCGTCTATTTCAACGTATTTACGATCGCGGGATTGATCACAGGCCAGTATTTCTACCCACCTGTTGCCTGGATTTGGCTGGTCCTTGCCCCCATTTTGATGCTGGGCTGGTACGACATGTTGCAAAAAGACCATACGATTCTGCGTAACTTTCCAGTGCTGGGCCACTTTCGTTTTCTATTTGAACTCATTCGTCCCGAGATCTACCAGTACTTTGTCGAAAGCGATACCGCTGGTGTTCCCTTCGATCGCGATACCCGGTCGCTGGTTTATCAACGCGCCAAGGATGTGCGTGACACAGTCCCATTCGGAACCAAGGAAGACGTGTATGAAGTGGGCTACGAGTGGGTCAACCACTCGATGGCTCCAGTTCACAATGCGCCCGAGGACATGCGAGTGAACATCGGTGGTCCGGACTGTACACAGCCCTACTCGGCCAGCTTGCTGAATATTTCGGCGATGAGCTATGGCGCCCTTAGCAAGAATGCAATTCTCGCCTTGAGCGCCGGTGCCAAGCAGGGAAACTTTGCCCATAACACAGGTGAAGGCGGCATCAGTCCTTATCATATGGAAGGTGGCGCAGATCTGATTTGGCAGATTGGCACGGGATACTTCGGTTGCCGAACGGATGACGGAAACTTCTCGGATGAACTGTTTGAGGCAAAGGCCAACCTTGAACAGGTGAAAATGATCGAGGTCAAGTTGTCCCAAGGTGCTAAACCGGGTCACGGTGGAATCCTTCCTGCGGCAAAGTTAACCCCGGAAATCGCCGAAATCAGGCACGTTCCCATGGGGCAGGATGTCAACTCGCCTCCCGGCCACCGCGTTTTTGACTCGCCACGTGGGTTGTTGGAATTCATCAAACGGCTTCGCCGACTCAGCAGCGGTAAACCAGTCGGCTTCAAGCTTTGCGTTGGCAAACGGCGCGAGTTTCTGGCTGTATGCAAGGCAATGGCAGAAACAGGAATCACTCCTGACTTCATCGTCGTCGACGGAGGGGAGGGAGGAACCGGCGCTGCACCTCTGGAGTTTTCAAACCACATCGGTGCTCCCTTGGTAGAAGGACTGATTTTTGTCCACAATGTGTTGATCGGATACGCCCTTCGTGATCGCATCCGCGTCATTGCAAGCGGAAAAGTCACATCCGGCTTTGACCTTTTGAAAAGATTGGCGCTGGGAGCTGACGCGTGCTATTCAGCACGAGGCATGATGCTTGCACTGGGTTGCATTCAGGCACTCAAATGCAATAGCAACCATTGCCCGGTCGGTGTTGCCACCACCAATCCCGCTCTGATGAAAGGTTTAGTCCCCAGCCACAAACGTGATCGCGTTGCAAATTTTCACAAAGAGACGATTCAAAGCTTGTCAGAAATGCTCGGTGCCATCGGACTTCGCAGCCCTGAAGAACTAAGACCGTGGCATGTGCTTCATCGCACGACGCCTACTGAGACCAAACACTACGGGGAACTTTACGACTTTCTCGATCCTGGCGAACTTCTGCAAGAACCGCTACCGATTGATTATCGCCGTGCTTGCCACGCGGCTTCGGCCGATACGTTCGCTCATGTTGAAGGAGCATTAGCTTCCAATCCAAGCGTTCATGAACCGAGCACACAACCCTGACGAGGTCGCGCTGCCCATCCACCCAGCAACTCTGCTGGTGTTTGCATCTACGGGCGTTCGCAGCCTGATGCTGAACTGCAACTCATGCCTGAGGTTTCGAAAACACTTCTGCCTCGGGCAACTCTCGTTCAACCTCAGCAACACGGTATCCAAATCCCGGCCCACTGATGGTCGACAAATCCAGCATCCCATTGGACCGTCGATAAATACCGGGGTGTACCGCTTCCTCAGCAAGCGAGGCAGCGGGATAGAACTGCATTCCGTTGGACTCGACCCCCATGATGGTGCCAGCGTGCGCAGCCAAGCGGACGTGCGGA
>JAPOKD010000948.1 GCA_029977825.1 Planctomycetota bacterium
AAACTGGCAGCACTGCGCTGGCCAGAAAAAATGGTCGTCTTTGATGAGGGTCAGTCCACACTGATATGACGGAGAGGCAACCGGATAACAGATGCCCCGAAGACGGCGAATGATTCAGCCTGTTGCCACCTCGTTTACTTTTTTACCCGCCACCGCTCATCAAAAAAATTCGCATCAACGATCTTGCCCGGCCACAACGAATCAGGCGGTGTTTTCAGGTCGACAATTGCCCAGTCCGGCAATTTTGGAACCTGCCGGGCATTATTCAAATAGGCATATTCACGATACGTGAAACCGCTGTTGAGCACGATGTAACGGTCGGGGTTCAATGGGTTGGGATAGATCATTGCGGGAGCATGATCTGCCGCGTTGAATTTTTGACCACCGATGCTGATCTGCTGGTCAGTCCACTCGATTGGCAATTGGTTGACCACTGATTTCATCACCGCATTGCTCGCCGTGTCTCCAAAAAGGATCAGATGATATTTCGAGTGGTCATCTTCCGTGACATCGATATCGTCTTTGACCACAGCATCACCGCGAAATTGTCTCCGCCATTCGGCAACAAAGTGCTCAAGTTCAGATCTGGTCCACCGATCAACCATCTCGTGGCGCGCCTGACCCGTTGGCCGGACGACGATGAATGAATCCATGAAAGCATCGTCAATGGGTCCCTGCAGGTTGTGGCGTTTTCGAACCTCTGTTTCCCTTGGCTGACCCAGTTTCCAGGCCGTGCCCTGACGATACAACTCACAATGCCACGAACCATCGGATTCGGGTCGAGAGGCAACAATCGGCGTCTCGGTCTGCGAGTTGAAAATGATCGAAACGGGCTGATCCGGACGGAAGGGGCTGTGACCAGCAGGGATCGACAATTGCAGGCTGGTCACGCCATCAGCATGGATCTCGATCGCATTCCCGGCGGGTATCAACTTCGCGCGAACTTTCGCCTGTTGCCAGTGCTCATCCACACCCGTGACGGTCAACCAATGCAGGCGATTGTATTTGAGCGTGAAAGTTGCGAAGTGCAACTCGAGCGGCAGTTTTGCGCGACCCACCTGTGCCAAATGATCCATCTTCCGTTCAATGATCTGCATGGACGCAGGATCGATTGTGTGTTTGGTCTCGGCACCGATGATATGAGTCAGTTTCAAATCACGCTCAGCGAGCGCAGCTTCCATGATATCAGCGGCCTGTTTCTGTATGTCCAACTCGCCGCTGTAGGCAACCACTGGTAATTGGAAAAGGTTATCAGCGTATCCGGGACAGTCATACATCCTCCATAACTTGCGTTCGAAATCTGTTGGCGCAAGTGTCTCCTTTTGAAAAAAGCGGAGGAACTCCGGGGTCTCTGAAAAACCTGCCCCAGGATTCGCGGCGAAGAACAGATCAGGATAATGGACTGCCATTTGCCAGCACCCTGCCCCACCCATGGAAAACCCTCGCACTGCAACGCGATCCTCATCAATCCGGTAGTGTCTCCGGGCATGTTCCAGAGCTTCCAGAACATCCACTTCACCGGCAAACTTGAATGCGTTGCTGTAGCGACCATACGGATGCAGAACGATGGTATCACGAGGAGTGAAACGTCCAGCACGGTTCATGCGTTCAGAAATGAATACAGTTTCACTCGATCGCTCTCCACGACCGTGAAACCACAGATCGAGGCGATATTTCTCTTTGCCGACCCCGGTATAGGATTCCGGAATCACCAGACCATACGGCTGAACTGTTTGATCAATGCGGGAACGGAATCCACGAACCACCAGACCTTTTCTGGTCGTCCAAGGCGCCTCACCTTTCAGCAATGCTTCTGCCCGTCGTTGGCCTTCGACCAACAGATTGGCCGCATTCTTGACATCACGGGGTGAAAACAACTCACGATATCTCACTCCGTGATCAACAGCCCGCAGAAATATCTCAACATCCGGCAACAAATCGACAGTCAAAGCGTCATCCCGTTGCCTTAATTGCTCCACGGACTGCTGAAGCACTTCCAGACCAGTCAAGAGTTCTTTCTGATCTTGAGGGTTCAGTTCCACACCGACAGGTGGCACCGGCCGCACATTTTCGGGAATGTTGTCTTGCGGGCCATCTGCCCACAAGCTGGTGGACACGCATGCTGACAGTAGCCAGATCAAGTAACGTTGATAGTACATCTTGGTGGTCGTCAAAACGGGATAGCTGATCTAAAGACCAGATTGTAATACAAGCTAACCCATCAAGGTATCAAACACCCTGCGCCACACCTTTCCGGAAATGTTGATCACATTTTCCAAAACAGTTCCCGTCCGAAACCTGTCGCAAAATGACTTACTCTGTCTTTGGTCCCACCTCACGGATGCCGCAAACGAAGACGCACTAAAGTGCCATCCACGGGTTTAGTGGAAACACCTGCCTTGGGCTC
>JAPOKD010000466.1 GCA_029977825.1 Planctomycetota bacterium
CCAGCCCTGATACCGGGCAACCCCAACGACAGCCTGCTGATTCAGGCGATCCGGCATACTGGCGATTACGAAATGCCTCCAAAGAAGAAATTGCCTGAACCTGTGATTCGTGATTTTGAACAGTGGATACAGCGGGGCGCAGAGTGGCCCCAGAAGAGTGAGCCGGCAAATCTTGGGAATACAGTAAAGAGGGCAGACAGTCACTGGGCCTTCCGACCAGTTCAACAACCACCGATACCTGAAACGGCAACGTCTGAAATTTCGAGACACAGCATACCCGGCATTGATAAGAAGGGAACGGACCAGTTCGCTCAACCTGTCGATGCGTTTATCCAACAGCAACTCACCGAACACGGCCTGAGCTTATCGCCGCGCGCTGACAGAAGATCGGTGATTCGCCGGATCACCTACACATTGACAGGGCTACCTCCTACACAAGATGAGGTCAGTGATTACCTTAGCGACGAAGATCCAAAGGCGTACGAGCGTCTCGTGGAAAGGCTTCTGGGTTCCGTTCATTACGGTGAACACTGGGCTCGCCACTGGCTGGATGTGAGCAGATATTCAGACACCAAAGGCTACGTGTATGGAAGAGAAGAAAGATTCTGGCCACATGCATGGGCCTATCGCGACTGGGTAGTCAACTGCTTCAACGATGACATGCCATACAACAGATTTCTGTTGTTACAGCTTGCAGCTGATCAAGTGGAAGACCGGCGTCCGGATGATCTTGCCGCCATGGGATTTCTGACACTGGGACGCCGCTTCCTGGGTGTGCGCAGGGAAATCATTGATGATCGCATTGATGTCGTGTCCCGCGGGATGATGGGACTCACAGTCAGCTGCGCTCGATGCCACGACCACAAATTCGATCCGATTCCAGCGGCCGACTACTACTCACTTTATGGAGTTTTTGACAGCTGCATTGAACAACTGGTTCGACTGGATGTTCACAGCCAAACAGACAAGGCAGTCACAACACAAGATTCCAGTCAGGAAGCCTTTGAAGTTGAACTGGAAAAACGCCAGACAAAGTTGTCTGAACAGATGGCAGCCCGCAGAGCGGAAGCAAATTCTCGTGTGCGACAGCGAGTTGCTGACTATCTTTTCGCACAGTCTGAACTCGATAAATATCCTGCGAACGGTTTTGACCAGATTTTCGCATCCGACGACTTGCTGCCAGCAGTAGTACGACGCTGGTCGGCCTACCTACGAAAAACAGCACCACAGAACGAATCAATTTTCCTGCCTTGGCAGCTTTTTTCCCGCGTTTCAGCGAACAACTTCCAGAAAGAGTCTTCCCAGATCATTCAACAGATCAAGGTACGGCATACTGATGACTTGAATCCACTGATTGCCGAGCAGTTCCAGACCGCGCCGACCTCATTACGTGATGTCTGTGACCGTTATGGTTCAATCTTCCGGCAGGTTGACCAGAACTGGCAAGAACAAATCAAACAGGCCAAGGACGGCGGTCACGAGATTCCAACGGGACTGACTGACCCCCATGCAGAATCGCTGAGAGCATTTCTGTATCATCAGGAATCACCTTGCCAAATACCGGTTGGCTCAATCATCGATTGTGAAACTTTCTTCGATTCAGGTGTCTGCACCGAACTGTGGAAACTGCAGGGCGAAGTTGATCGTTGGATCATCCAGTCAAAAAACCAGCCCTTTGCGTTAACCTTGCAGGACATCGCAAATCCGAAACAACCAAGGATTTTCAGAAGAGGTGATCCTCTGAATTTGGGACGCGATGTCCCACGACAATTTCTTTCGGTGCTGTCCGGTCCCCAAAGAGAACCTTTCCAACTGGGCAGCGGTCGTCTGGAATTGGCAAACGCAATCATTGACCCAGCCAATCCGTTGACTTCCAGAGTCATGGTCAACCGAGTCTGGATGCACCATTTTGGGCGTGGCCTGGTAACAACACCGAGCGATTTTGGAACCCGTGCCGCCCCACCCTCTCACCCCGAACTGCTTGATTGGCTGGCAACTGACTTTGTGAAAAATGGATGGAGCATCAAGGCGTTACATCGCCGCATCCTGCTATCGGAAACTTACCGGCAATCTTCCTTCAGGCCAAAAGAGAACACCCAGCTGCAACTTGCCCAGGAAACAGATCCTGAAAACAGTCTGCTTTGGAAGTTCAATTCACAACGTCTGGAATTCGAAGAATTGCGTGACTCCATTCTGCTAGCGAACGGGCAACTTGACACATCAACGGGAGGCAAATCCTCGCCCCTGTTCCAGACGCCTTATCCAACCAGACGCACGCTTTATGGCTTGATTGATCGCCAATACCTACCGGGAACGTTCAGGATATTCGACTTCGCAAGCCCGGACCTCCATGTACCTAAACGCAGCGAGACCACGGTACCACAGCAAGCCCTCTTCTTCATGAACCATCCATGGATCGTGAAACAGACAAAAACGCTGGCGGCGAAGATCCGAGAAACAGATGGGCGACCGGTGACGGACGATCGTGTCGCCATTACAAATCTGTTTCAGACACTTCTGCAACGTCAACCCACCGAAGAGGAGTACCAGGATTCGCTTCGGTTGATCGCCACCGCTACTGACACGACTGATACAGTGGCCAGACCGACCCGGCAGAACTGGTCGTATGGCTATGGTCCGTTCGACGAGCAAAACAACAAGGTGATTCATTTCACGCCGCTACCACATTTCACTGGTAATGCATGGCAAGGCGGACACAATTTCCCAGACGCGAAGCTGGGATGGGTGCAACTGACCTCCACCGGCGGTCACCCAGGCAACGACCACCAGCATGCAGCGATTCGACGCTGGACGGCAGACCGTGACATGAGAATCTGCATCCGCAGCAAACTCCAGCACGAACCCGAATTGGGTGATGGCATCCGCGCCTTTGTCGTCAGCTCTGGTGGCCGCCTCCACCACAGAGTTGACTTGCATCACGACAAACGACAACTCGATGTAGAAACACTTGATGTCAAACGCGGAGATACCGTTGACTTCATTGTCGACATTGGAAAGGGACTCAACAACGATCAATACCTATGGACAACTGTCATCAAGGAAACCGGATCCGGTGGCAAGGAAATCACCTGGAATTCGGAACTGGATTTCCCAGCTCCCATCACTGACAGGCTGGATGGATGGGAGCAATTGGCTCAGATCCTGCTCTGCTCCAACGAATTCATGTTCATCGATTAGGAGCAAACAGTGAAGGACAGCCAGACCAACGTCATCATTGGGCGAACCCGGCACAATCAGCCTACGGAGTGTCAGCATGTCGTTTGACCACAACAAGCTTCCGCAAACACGTCGCAACGTTCTGAAGAGATCCGCACTCGGCCTGGGATCGCTGGGCCTGATTGGACTTCTGCAGGATGATCAACAACTGAGTGCAGTTGATTCGACACCAAGCTCCCCAACATCGCTTCGAGTCAAGCCACCACACTTTCCTGGCCGCGCAAAGCGAGTGATTCATTTCTTTCTTAACGGTGGCCCATCCCACGTTGATACATTTGACCCCAAGCCTGCGCTCCTGAAATACGCTGGCAAGCCGTTACCGCAAACCCTCCGGACCGAACGCAAAACCGGTGCCGCTTTTCCTTCTCCATTTGAATTCAAACGTTATGGCGAGTCAGGAATTGAGGTAAGTGAATTGTTCGCGCGCACTGCCGCCCACATCGATGACATTGCTGTGATCCGGTCAATGCATGCTCAAGTTCCCAATCATGAGCCATCTTTGATGCTGATGAATTGTGGTGACTCGGTGCAGTCTCGTCCAAGCTTTGGGTCATGGTTGATGTACGGGCTTGGAACCGAAAACCAGAACCTTCCCGGTTTCGTGGCCATGTGTCCGGGTGGTCTGCCCATCAAGGACAACGAAAACTGGCAATCAGCGTTTCTACCAGGCACATTCCAAGGCACCTACATCGACTCAAAGCACACAGAATTCAAACGTCTGATTGAAAACATAGAACACCCACAAATCAAAACCGGACAGCAGAGAAAGCAACTTGATCTGCTTGAAAAATGGAACAAGCATCACCAGCAAACCAGACTGGATAAACGTCTCGATTCACGCATCTCGTCATATGAACTCGCATTCCGCATGCAACAGGATGCAAAGGATGCGTTCGATGTTGCTGATGAACCAGAATACATTCAGGAAATGTATGGACGCGGAGTTCATGGTCGCCAAACGCTGATTGCACGACGACTTGTCGAGCGTGGTGTGCGTTATGTTCAGTTGTGGCATGGCGCGGGGCAACCCTGGGATAACCATGACAAAATCGAAGAAAATCACCGAAGGCTCGCCAATGAAATCGATCAACCAATCGCAGCACTGCTGACAGACTTGAAACAGCGCGGGATGCTTGATGAAACCCTGATCCTGTGGGGTGGCGAATTTGGCCGCACTCCAAGCGTTGAACTGGAGGGTGGCGGTAAATCAAAACTGGGCCGTGACCACAATCATTATGGCTTCACAGTCTGGATGGCGGGCGGGGGAATTAAGGGCGGAACGGTGCATGGCGCGACCGACGAATTCGGTTTTCGTGCCGAACAGGATCGAACCAGCGTACATGACCTCCATGCCACAATGCTGCACACACTCGGACTTGACCATGAAAAATTAACCTATCGCTATGGGGGACGTGATTTTCGCCTCACCGATGTGCATGGTCGTGTATTGACCGAAATACTTGCCTGAGCAAAGCCTTATCCGGGGCGTGGTTCAATCAGCTGGTGAGGTCCCGGCACCAAGCCAACCCAACAACTCTATTACGCTGTTACCCCTGCAGCATTGGAAGCAGACAAACTCACGACACCCGCGAGACGCGAGCCTGCCCCCTCTACAGAGACTTGGTGAGATCCCTGTTGATCAAACGATCACCTCGTACTCATTTTGGCAGAGCGTGTTCGAATTGGCACAGGGTCTACCCAGCGTGTGTCCGAAAAGTGACACATCAAAGCCCGTGTTTTTCGAATAGATTTTGAATCACGCCTGCCGTTCAAAAATCTGACTGCTATGATTGTGGGCTTACTAATGCTAGTCTCGGCATCTCTTATACCGCCTGCCCCGACAACGGAATTTATCTGAGTCATGAATTTCTTCATCGACCGACCCGTTTTCGCTTCTGCGATCGCGTTGATCATGATCATGGCGGGGGCG
>JAPOKD010000135.1 GCA_029977825.1 Planctomycetota bacterium
CGTAGCTCGTGTTGAACAGGCATTCGGCAAGGCACTTGATTCAGCGCCGGAAAAGATTGCCGAAATGAAACGTCTTCGCGGAATCCTGACCGCCAGTTCGGGTGACCACGAGAAGGGCAAGGCACACTTCACAAAACGTTGCGGCAATTGCCACCAACTCTTCGGTGAAGGCAAGAAAGTGGGTCCTCCACTGGACGGATACGAGCGAGGAAACCTGACATTTTGGCTCAATTCAATCGTTGAACCAAGCCTCGAAATTCGCGAGGGCTTTCAATCCTACTTGATCCTCACAAACGACGGTCGAGTCCTCAATGGGATGATCGCTGCACAAGACCCAAAAACGGTCACTCTCCGCAACGCCGATAATCAATTGACAGTGATCAGTCGTGATGACATTGAAACACTCAAGGCAATTCGTACATCCCTCATGCCAACAGATGTCCTGAAAGACATGACGCCTGCAGAATTGCGAAACCTGTTTGCCTACCTTTCTTTGGGAGCCAAAAAATGAAGGATTCGAAACAAGCAGAATACAGCACGAACCGGCGGAAATTCATGCACATCACAAGTGCGATTGCTGCCGGATCCATGTTGACACACACCAGCACAGGCCAGGCGGCCGATTCAAAGGGATCAAAAAAGAACCCAATCTGTGTCTTCACCAAACCGTTCAACTCACTTTCCTTCGACGAACTTGCCGACCGCATCGCCGAACTGGGATTCGATGGAATCGAAGCTCCGATCCGCAAAGGCGGGCACGTCGAGCCAGAACAGGTTGAACAAAGGCTTCCCGAACTGGTCGAAGCTCTGGAAAAACGCAACCTTGAAATCACAATCATGACATCAGACGTCAATGATCCGGATGACCCTGCCACCGAACGAGTCCTCAGAACCGCAGCAACACTGGGTATCAAACGCTACAGAATGAAGTACTTCAAGTACGACCTTCAACAAAGCGTGCTTTCCCAGATCGACCAATGGCGGCCAAAGCTGAAGCAGCTTGCCGCAATGAATCACGACTTCGGGCTGACAGGGGTCTACCAGAATCATGCGGGACCCAATTACCTAGGTGCTCCTCTCTGGGATTTACGTATGGCACTGCAGGACATCGCCCCAAGTGACATTGGGGTTGCTTACGACATTCGTCATGCAACCGCCGAAGGTGGAATGAGCTGGCCGGTGACGTTTAACATGATCGAGCCTTTCATTGACACCGTGTATGTCAAAGACTTCGTTTGGAAAGAAGGCAAAAAACCTGCGAACGTGCCACTAGGGGAGGGTCGTATCGATCCAACATTTTTCAAAACATTAGCGAACACAGGTTTCAGTGGGCCAATCTCCCTGCATGAGGAATATCTTGATCACCGCAAACCCGAGCTCGTACCACAACATCTAGCGGCAATCAAAGCCGATCTGGCAACACTTCGCACCATGCTTGCCAGCGAATGAGTTTGCAACTGCATGAAGCAATCAATATCTCTCTCTGCCTGAATCTGACAAACTCCCAAGACGGACAATCAATCTGATGAAATGTTTTTTCACCGTTATCCTGACTTTGGTATCGTGCGTCCTGACACTCAGTACTACGGCACGCAGTACTAAAGCACAGAATGCCGTTACCTCTGAACCAATATTCGTCTGGCCTGATCTGGCACCCGGAGAAACGCAACGCACCACAGGGACTCAGTTACCCATGCGAGCGGTCGACAAGCCGCCGATTATACGAATCGAGAAAATCAGACGTCCGCCCATGAACGTCTATCCGGCAACCAAAAACGCGAATGGCTCGGCAGTACTGATTCTACCTGGTGGTGGCTTTGGCAAAGTCGTCCCTAATCTGGAAGGTTCCGAAGCGGCTGCATGGCTCTGCGAAATGGGCGTGACCTGTTTTGTACTGAATTACCGGACGCGACTGCCAAATAATATTCAAGAGCCCGGCTGGAAGCGACCTTTGCAGGATGCCCAGCGTGCGATGCGATGGATTCGGGCCAACGCAGATCAGTGGAATCTGAAACGTGACCAAATTGGTCTGCTGGCCTTTTCAGCAGGGGGACAGGTAGGCGCGATCCTGATCACGAATGAAAGCCCGGCTTATGAGGCCATCGACAAGATTGACGAGCAATCTTTCCGTCCAGATTTCGCCATGTTGATTTACCCGTGGAACATGTATGAGAAAAAAACTGACAAGTTGATGCCGGTAATACAGGTCAATAAAAACACACCACCTTCGTTCATTGTCCACACCCATGATGATGGGTCGACATCGCTTGGCAGCGTATTGCTCTATGCGGACATGAAACGGCAACAGGTACCCGCTGAACTACACGTTTACGAAACCGGGGGACATGGATACGGAACGCGATCACGTCCCAATTCCAACATTGGATCATGGACCGACCGAGCAACCGACTGGCTGACACGCAGATTGCCGCGCTGACCGGAAAGAAATCAACGATGCAATGCACGTCAATGTTTGTGTAGATTTGGCGACCTCATCCTGAAAAGGAAGTTTCAAAGAAGAGGATGCCCCCTGCTCTGGGACTCAGCAACTCCGAGACTCAGCAACTCTGGGACTCACCAGCTCTGGGACTTACCAGCTCTGGGACTTACCGTCGCCCGTAATTTGCCATGCCCTCGCTACCGCGACCTTCAGGGCTCACAGATGGCAAACCTTTCGGAACTGCTTTGAGTCTTGGCCTGATTTCTATTCCATGCTGTACCAATAAAGACATCAACCAGAATATTTCAAAGGTAGTCCGACATCGAAACTTTTGCCCCAGCCTTGACCGAAGCTTCGGCGGCCAAGCACATCGCAACTGACCACCGACCGTCTACGCCGGAGCAGTGCAGCGGCACATTTTTACGGATCGCCTCAACCATCCTAGCGATTTGATCTTCCAACTCGAAAAGCTCCCCCGTGGGCTTTTCAATGGGAACATTGACCACCTCACCGCCATTGAATGCCCTCAAGGAAAAGGTTGGGTGGCGTGTGCGATCCATCGCACCACTCCAGGAGGCCCACAGGGCTCCCCTGGTTCCGGTTATTTTGATTGTCTGGTGATGTTCAAAAGCTGCCAGCGTTTGTGATACCACAGCATAAGCACCTCCAGAAAAATGCATGACTGCGCTGAAATTGTCATGCAGTTCAGGATGATCCGGCTGACGTGAATTCGCAGTAGCGTAGATACTCTCTGGTTGCCCAACTGCCTCGAGGTACCAACGAGCCAGATCAAAGAAATGAATTGGTTCTTCCAGAATCCAGCTGCCCACTCGATCAATGTCATACCGCCAGCCGTCTGCTCCCTGACGATAGGGATTACGAGACAATTCCACCAAGGCATACAAAGGGTCGCCAATAAAGCCTTCATCAATCATCGCTTTTGCTTTGCCCCACATGGATGACAGACGCAATTCGTGCCCAACAGCAAACAGAGAATCGTTTTCCGTTGCCAAGCGAATCATGTCGTCACATTCACCCAGTGAAACCCCCATGGGTTTTTCCAGCAGCAAGTGCTTTCCTGAACCAAGCACTGCCATTGCTACTGCATGGTGCAAATGACTGGGTACGACGACATCGACAAAATCCAGATCGTCACGGGCAATCAGTTCGTTGAAGTCACTGTACACATCCGCATCGGGATAAGCTTCTTTGGCAGCAGCCGTTGATGAATCACTGCGGGCCGCGATCGCCACGAGATCCACACCCTCGGTCACCTTGATAGCGTTGGCATGATGCTGTCCCCAAGCACCAAAACCCACCAAGCCAGCTCGTACATTACCATCACTCATCAGCAGCCAATCCCTTTACCCAAATATTTCGAAACTCAATTGGATCCCCATGATGCTGCAAGCCTATTGGCCCAGACACGGGCAAGTCGGGCAACGGTTCGGTTTGCAAAACCGAGTGACCGTTCAGATTCACCGACATCCTCTCATTTTGTAACCGTATTCGAAAGACGTTCCAATCACCCAACGGATGATCGGCATTTTTGAAGGGCAAGCATGATTGTCGCAACTTGACTGGCAATTTGCGATTCGTCCGATAGCCGTTGACTTCACCAGACCCCAAGGCCTGACTCCAAATATTGGCTTGGCATGGAAAGTGACCCCGAAAATAGATTCCACTGTCACCCGCATCCAAATGTGGACGAGTGATTCTTACTCCCTTCGCATCTCTCAGGAAATCACCATTCCACAAGACAATCGGATGCTCTTTCATGCGTGGTTCCGCCGACAAACACCACTCGACGTAAAACTCCACGTCGCCAAATGCGTCCCGTGTCCAGAGGCTTTTTTCAAAACTACTCTTTTGCTCAGCTTTGCCGTCGTATTTCAGGACACCGTCCTTCACCTGCCAGTGACCTTGATGCCCTTCCTCAACTCTCCAACGCGACAAATCTTCCCCCGTAAACAAGGGGACAAAACCAGCTGACTTCAATTCGCCAGGCGACAAAAAACCCCGTTTTTCTAACAGCGGTTCTGCCAACTGTTGTGAAAAACAGACGGGCGTCCAGACACTAACCAACAAGAACCAAAACACCAACCATCTCATTGAAAACTCGACCAACCGGGATACGGCGGACTAACCACGCGTGACTTAAAGCCCTCAGTTTATCAAAACAACTCAACGGCAAGGCTAACGACAAATCGCTACCCCGCATCCCTCAAATGACCCGTAATCCGTTACATTATCGCAAGATATTTGCATCCGAGCTGTGCATTGCAACCGCACGGCGTTGATACAACATGGGAGACGCAATCATCGGACAGGAAATGATCCAACTTGCGAGTGGGCGAGAAGTACCATCCGTCGGCCTAGGCCTCTGGAAAATCGAACAGGAATCGACCGCTCAAGTCGTCGAAAACGCAATCGAGTGCGGATACCGACACTTTGACAGCGCGTGCGACTATGGCAACGAGGTGCAAACGGGCGAAGGCTTGACCGCAGCACTCTCGAAGGGAAGCGTGAACCGCGAGGACCTCTGGGTCACATCGAAACTTTGGAACACCTACCACCGCAAAGACCATGTCCGTCCGGCTCTGGAAAAGTCATTGAAGGATTTGCAAGTCGACTACCTCGATCTTTATTTAGTGCACTTTCCGATCGCCCAAAAACACGTTCCGATCGAAACCCGCTATCCACCGGGCTGGTTTACTGACCCCGACGCGGAGCAACCGCGAGTCGAGTCTGATCGTGTTCCCATCATCGAAACATGGCGGGCGATGGAAGAACTCGTCAAGGCGGGGCTCGTCAAGGAAATCGGGGTTTGCAACTTTGGATGTTCGCTATTGCGCGACCTGTTGAATCAGGCTGAGATACCACCAGCCATGCTGCAAATTGAAATGCACCCCTATCTGACTCAGGAAAAGCTGACACGATTCTGTCACGAATCCAACATCGGTGTAACGGCCTTCTCACCTCTTGGTGCTCAGTCGTATTTCCAATTGAACATGGCCGAAGCCGACGAATCGCTTTTGGAAAGTGAGTTAATCAAAGAAATCGCCTCGCAGCACCAGCGTTCACCCGCCCAAGTGCTGTTGCGTTGGGGAGTTCAACGTGGCACTTCGGTAGTGCCAAAGACATGCAACATTGAACGCCTGAAGGAAAACATTGATATTCATGATTTCGAGCTCACCGACAAGGAAATGTCAACGATTGCCGATCTGAACCGAAACCGGCGCTTCAATGATCCTGGTGATTTCTGTGAACCAGCATTCAATACTTTCTTTCCAATTTATGAGTGATCGAATATCAATGAGTGAGCTATCTCCAGTCGCGGCCGCTGTAGAAAAACAACAGCAACATGGGGAAACCGTATTTCCTTACGCACTGTTTTGTCAGGACAGCGAAGCATCATTGGCTGATGCAGTCGCATGGACGAATAGACAGAAGGCCGACTTATTGAATCTTGCCAACAAACATGGTGCCGTTCTGTTGCGAGATTTCCCTATCGCAGATGCAGTTGATTTTGATGCGATGGTTTCCGCTCTCGAGCTGAATAATTTCCCCTACAAGAAATCGCTTTCCAATGCGGTTCGAATCAACCGAACGGACAGAGTATTTTCTGCTAACGAAGCACCTTCCGAAGTACGCATATTCTTCCATCACGAGATGGCACAGACACCACTCTACCCTCGCTGGATTTTTTTCAGCTGTGAAATTGCCGCAGATCAGGGTGGTGCGACACCCTTGTGCCGCTCGGATGTCTTATATGAACGCATTCGGGAAACCCATCCTCAATTCGCCGATGCGTGTGAGGAAAAAGGGCTTCGTTATACCAACGTCATGCCAGATGATGATGATGCCAACTCGGGCATGGGGCGAAGCTGGCGAAGCACGCTCGGTGCCGATAGTCGAGACGCAGCGGAACGCCGACTCGCCGAACTAGGGTATTCCTGGCAATGGCAAACCGATGGCTGCCTCAAATCAACGTCCCCGCCTCTTCCAGCAGTGATGGAAGCATCTGACGGACGAAAAGTCTTCTTCAATCAGCTGATTGCCGCATTCAGCGGCTGGAAAGATAATCGCAATGACCCATCCAAAGCGATTCAGCACGGAGACAACACCCCAGTCGATCCCGAAGTGGTGCTAGCAGCTACTGAAATGGCAGAAGAACTTGCATTCGATCTCGAATGGCAGGCAGGAGACATTGCGTTGATCGACAACACAATTTCCATGCATGCTCGCCGACCGTTCCAAGGCAAACGAAAGGTCGTCGCGTCACTGGCAGAAATGCAGACCCAAATTTTCGCTGTCAACTGCTAGAGCACACACCGTTTACTCCCCCTCCGAAATCCCAGTAATCAGACCAGCCCACAATGAGCAACGACGAATCACGACTGAAGTGGTACGAAGGGATCACCAAATACCAATGGCTTGTACTCCTGATTGCATCTTTGGGATGGGTCTTTGACGTTTTTGAAGGACAAATTTTTGTCGCTTCGATGCGAGATGCAATGCCCGCATTGCTTGGTTTGGAGTCTGAAAATGACCTGGTTACATCGTGGAATAATATCGCCTTCGGATTTTTTCTCTTAGGTGGTGCGGTCGGTGGCGTTTTCTTTGGTGTCGTTAGCGATCGAATCGGCCGCTCAAAGACGATGATCTACACGATCCTCTTCTATTCCCTGTTCACCTGCCTGAGTGCTTTCGCACAAGCTCCCTGGCAAATGGTGCTGTTGCGTTTTCTGGTTGCCATGGGAGTGGGTGGTGAATGGGCAGTCGCATCAGCCATGGTCGCGGAGGTTATGCCGACCCGGTCCCGCCCCGTGATGAGCTCCATCTTCCACGCTTCAAGCGTATTTGGCACGTTGCTGGCTGCTGCCACGATTGCGATGTTGATTGGCAATCCAACACTGAATGCACAACTGGCCGAAGCAGGCTGGGAGGGCTGGCGAATCGGCTTCGCCATTGGCGTGCTTCCAGCGCTTTTGACCGTTTGGATTCGCTGGAAACTTCGAGAACCCGAATCGTGGCAGCGGGCGAGAGAGCGTGCCGCAAATGACGCGAACCAAGCCACTGGCCGACTGTTCGACTTGTTTTCCAAGGACAATCTTCGCGCTACCGTGGTGGGTGTCTCACTGGCAACGATTGGCTTGGTGACGTTCTGGGGCATTCACATTTACGGAAAAAATGCACTGCTAAGACGTGCACAACAGGATGTGATACAGGAAGCAGAGCTAACCCCCCCGGGTGAAGATGCATCCCCTCAGGCGGTGGAAATCTACAACAATCGCAAGAAGCAAGTTCTTGAGGCGAACAAACCAAGAATCAAACGCGAGGAAATGCTTAGCATGGCGCTAAACACAATCGGTGGTGGCTTGGGGCTGGTGTTATTTGGATGGATCTCAACCAGACTCGGCAGAAAGGGAGCATTCGTCCTTTACCAGGTGGTCGCATTTGCCATGGTGTTGCTGATGTTCCTGTATCTGGTGCCACACAACAACTCACCCACGCTACTTGCGATCGCACTGCCGGTGTTTGGATTTTTCACCCTCGGGATGCATGCCGGTTACGCTGTTTATTTCCCTGAACTTTACCCTACCCGCATGCGGGGTACGGGAACAGGATTTTGTTTCAACATGGGGCGACTGGGTACAGCCGCCGCATTCTTAATTTTTGGTTTTGCAATCAAACTTGAGCCAGAATCGCAGGCGTTACTGCTGTCGCCACTGTATTTACTTGGAGCCGTTGTCGTACTGTTCGGCAGAGAAACACGGGGTGAGGAGCTACCTGAGTAGTGGAGCTTGACATCACCCTGCTCGCAATCCTTGCCGCGATCGCTTTCTTCGCAGGATTCATCCATAGCGCGATTGGTTTTGGATTTGGAATTGTAGCAATCGCTCTGTTGCCTTTTTTCATCGATGGACGCTCGGCCCACGTCGTTGTATCGGTCAGCAGCATTCCCATGCTGCTGATGGCAGGCTGGGCCTATCGAGACGGGGTCGACTGGAAATCCTTGCGACCAGCGTTGCTGGGCGCCGCATTTTTTCTTCCTCTCGGATTCGCAGTATTTGAGCGTCTGCCACTGGATTGGCTGGTAAGAGGTACAGGTTTGGGAATACTCGGGATGGTTTGGATGAGTCTCAGAAAACATGAGTCTGGAAGCATGACAGAGAAGCAATGGATCCCATGCTTCATTGCTGGTGCTACAGGAGGATTTCTAGCCGGTGCCGTCAGCATCGCAGGTCCTCCAATAGCAGCGTTCGGATTGAAGCAAGAATGGCCTCAGCATCGATTCAAAGCGTTCATCACGCAGTGCCTCATCATCATTGCCCTTTACAAAGTTGGCCTGCTTTTTTTTCGCGGGCATGTGAATTTTGATTCCGGGTTGACGATCCTGACGATTGCAATTCTATCAATCGTGGGTGTTCAGGCGGGTGCGTTGGCGAGTCGGCGAATCTCGCCAAATGGATTCAAGGGCATCGTTGCGTTTGCTCTGGTTAGCGTCTCTTTTTTGATGATCCTAAGAGGACAACCAAAAGAGGAAAACACACCCGAGACAGCAGACTCGAGGCAGGCTCTCACCCTACTCGACAGGCAACCGAACTCACACCCTGAATCACGATGAGAGACCAGCAATGCGGGGTCGGCGATTCAGGATCAACAGATGTGGCCCCACATCATCATGAAATCTCAAACGCAGGAAAATCGAAAATTGCAGTAGCACCCTGAATGATTACAGACCATTAGTCCGGCAATGCGATGCTGAGTGTGACTGAGCGATGATCGGATCCAATCGGTTTCCCAATTCTTAAATCCGTAAAAACCAGGTTGGGCTCAATCAAGCCATGGTCAATAGCAAGTCCGCATGGAAAGATTGGAAAAAGGTACCACGTTGGCGCAAGAGTGAAACTACTGACACCACGCACCAACCCAGTCTGCGACTGCAATTTCAGAAACCACGGAGACCAGGGCGTCAAATTCAGATCCCCAAGCAGCAAAAGGGGAATGCCAGATCCATTCTGGCGGAACTTGCGAATCCGGTCAGCCACATCTTCAAGCTGTCGGTTCCGTTGCTTGAATAGAGCCGCATTCATCGGTGGCAGGGGATGAGTCACAAATAGACGGAATCTCTATTTGGTGCCTCCCAGCTGCTCAACCACAACAGTGGCAGCAACAGATTCAATCGTTTCAACGGACTCAAAAACTTCCGAATCTGCCGAGCAATATTTCAAATAGACACCTATACCAAAGTTGCCATTTTTTTCTGGACGAGCAATCACATGAGCATAGCCTGAAAGGTCCTGTCGCAACTTCCGATCCAATGCTGGCGTGAGTTCCAACACTGTGCAATGGCATCAGGACTTGTTTCATTTAAATCAGCAATCACGCGGTCGTATTGAAGGTTCCCGCTCAGAGCATTTACGGAAGTTATCGTCAGGACATGCCGGACACCATCCTGCTTGGGGCTCGAAGGAAATGCATTGCCAAACCACGGCAGATGCACTGCGAGCACCACACACCCAAACAAGGCGAGACGCCACTGACGCAAAAACATGCCAACAAGCATCCCAAGCAATCCGATGATCACCAACTGCACCCTCAGGTTTGCAAGCAAGTCAGCCAACCAGAAGTGACGTGAAAAAAGCGAGAGGAAAGTGCAGAGTCCCAAGCAAGCAAAGGCTAGCCAACAGAACCTGCGAACCCCAAAAACCAATCGCCCAGAATGTTGACTCGCGGCCCCCGCGTCTTGCGACATCCATCCTACCTGCCACCTCGAAATCAGACTTGCCACATTAGGCATCAGATACTCAAGTCAATCGGCAAAGGTACTCTGAATCAAGACCAGCACTTTACCTTCATTGTCCGTATGATCGACATCAAACATCCGCAGAAACAAACGCCCGGTTTTA
>JAPOKD010000094.1 GCA_029977825.1 Planctomycetota bacterium
AGCGTCTGATTGAACTCGTTTCGGAGTATCGGGCATGCTAAGGCTTCTAATGTTGTGCAGTAAACAAAGTAGGGTTGTCCGAAAATAGATCCTCGACCCGCGCTGTGCTGGTGTTGAAGCGGTCGCCAGGAACGTCAACAACCATTGGCAAGGAGGATCAACAAGTTGATAGAAGGGTACATCATCGGAACAGGTGCCGTGCCATGCATGCACGGATCTGCGGCGTTTTTCCGCAGATGGCGACTCATGCAATCCGCAATGGGTTGGCAAAGTGCGCGAGGGGATGCTGCAGGACGCAATATATTCTGTGTTAGTAGAAACTCTGTCTCGTGGGGCATGCAGCTCCATACAGATCCATGCGGCACCGGCCTCAGGTCAATGTCGGGTGCCAGTAACGCGGCTCAATTGATGATTGTCGTGGCCCCAAGTGTAGGCGGCGCTGTCTGATTTCAATTATGCTGTGGAAGGACGAAAATACCGATCCCTAAGCCTCCCACCCTCCTCGCAAGATGCCCTCCTGCAGCTACAGCATGACGATGTTACGCATATCGCTTCTTGTTATTTTGCTATCGCCAACAGCATCCTGGGCTGAGGTTGATTACGAACGTGAGGTGAAGCCCCTGCTGAAAATGAAATGTTGGGCATGTCATGGTCCTCTGAAACAGGAATCAGGGTTGCGACTCGACGCTGGGCGGCTCATGAAAACGGGAGGTGATTCCGGTCCCGTTGTGGTGCCGGGAAACTCTCAACGAAGCTTGCTGTTGCAGCGTGTGACGTCAACGGATGAGCTTGATCGCATGCCACCGGAGGGCGAACCACTCACAGAAAAGCAAATCGGAATACTGAAGCTGTGGGTAGAGTCCGGGGCCCAAAGTCCCGCTGACGAGTCCCCTCAGGTGGATCCCGGTGCGCATTGGGCATTTCAGGAACTTGACAATGCAGAGCCGCCAGAAGACGTTCATCCTGTCGATTTTTTCATCAAGAGAAAGCTACGTGAGGCGGGGTTAAATTTTGCGTCCAAAGCTGACACTGCCACTCTGGTGCGACGATTGTTTCTGAGCATGCATGGACTACTGCCTTCCATGGAACAAGCTGCCGCTTTGGGGGCCAATCCAGAGAGTTTTGATCAGGTGGTGGATGTGGTGCTAGACAGCGAGCGGTACGGCGAGCGTTTGGGGCAGTACTGGTTAGACATTGTCAGGTACGCGGATACACACGGCTTTGAAGTCAACACAGCGCGTCCGAATGCATGGCCGTATCGTGATTATGTCATCAATGCGTTCAATCATGACAAGCCATATGACCAATTTGTCCGAGACCAGATCGCAGGTGACATTTATGGCGAGGATGCGGCGACAGGATTCCTGGTTGCGGCACCCGTGCTGCTACCGGGGCAGATCGGCAAAGACGAAGCGTCAAAACGTCTCGCACGTCAGGATTCGCTCGATGAAATCGTCGTCGGCACGAGTGCAACCTTTCTTGGGCTGACACTCGGGTGCGCGCGTTGTCACGATCACAAGTTCGATCCGCTCAGTCAGGAAGACTACTATTCCATGCAAGCCTTCTTTGCGGGCGTGCGTTA
Source organism: Planctomycetota bacterium (assembly GCA_029977825.1). GTDB lineage: Bacteria > Planctomycetota > Planctomycetia > Pirellulales > Pirellulaceae > Rubripirellula. The sequence goes on from JAPOKD010000094.1 coordinate 1,583, forward strand.
CGGTGACCGGGCGATCGCCGATGGGGATTTCGAAGAGCGGCAAAAGCAGTTGCATGAGTTGTTGCCACTGATTGATCAGGTGAAAGCAAAGGTCTCGCAGCACGAGCCAGTTGCATTCCTCGGTCGGACTCTCATCATTGATGAAACAGACCAGCAGCGGACCACTCACTTTGTGAAGCCCAATGGGCCCGGAAAGAACCCTGCTGGTTCAAAGCGAGGATTTGCTGATGACCTTGGTGCAATTGATCGCTTGCCAAACGTTAGCGATGGCTATACGTGGTGGAACAATACCCCGGGCAAGACCGTTATGTCATTCAATCCTGGGGTGGAAGGCAGATTCAACGTCTGGATTTCGTGGGGAGCTCATGGCAGTGGAGTTCACACTCGTGACGCACGCTATGTGCTTGACCTTGATGGCAACCTTGAGACAACCGGTGACCAACGAGAACTTGCAAATGTTGACCAGTACTTTGTGCGTGGTAAGTCAGAGGGTGAAACCGAGCGTGTCCCGCAGTGGAGTGGTCTCCTGCATGTCGGCAACTACGAGTTGAAGAAAAATACTCGCCTTCTGCTACGTGGTGGAAAGACAGGGACGGGGATCACAACGGATGTATTGGTGCTGCAGGAAGTAGAGGAGGCGGATGAGCTACAGCGGGCTGGTCGGACGAAGAAGGCAGTTGATGCCCACGTGGCAAAGAACCCCAAGGCGAGCCCGAGGCTACGTGTTCCGGTGAATTTCCGTAGGAATACAGAACGCTTTCAGGCGGTGAAAGTAAAACGCGTACGCTTCAGTTCGTTGGCAACAACGAACGACAACCGCTACGAGCCTTGCATTGACGAGCTTGAGATCTTTGCGGCTGGGACGGGTGAGAATGTAGCGTTAGGATCGCTGGGCGTTGTTGCAAGTTCATCGGGGAATTACTCGGAATCTGGGAAGCACCAGCTCAAACACGTGAATGATGGGCAGACCAGTAATGACCGGAGTTGGATATCGAATGAAAAGGGGAAGGGATGGGTACAGCTTGAATTTAATGAGCCAGTGTTGATTGATCGAATCGTTTGGGGGCGAGATCGAACCGGAAAATTCAAGGATCGTTTACCCATTCGATACAAGATTGAGGTTGATGACCAACACGGGGAATGGAAGACCGTTGCCGAGTCGAGTGACAGGCTGCCATTTGGCACAGCGTTCGACGAGGCGTCTACCAGGTTGAGAAACGCGGGCAGTGGAGCACAGTCCGAACTAAGGCAGGTCGTTCAAGAATTAAAACAATTGGAAAAGAGGCGGGTTGGTCTGGAAAAAAGAGAAATGGGGTATGCCGGGGGTTTCGCGAAAACTGACTCGACACATCTGTTGTTGCGTGGCGACCCCGAACAGCCAAGTCGTCCAGTCAAGCCTCGCGTACCTGAATTGTTTGGATCGTTTGATCTGCCAGAAGAAGGCGTATCTGAAAGCCAGCGACGCGATGCACTTGCCCGTTGGATCACTCAAAAATCGAATCCACTGACCGCTCGTGTGATTGTGAATCGTATCTGGCAGTTTCATTTCGGAGTCGGGCTCGTGGAAACGTCCAGTGACTTCGGGCTGAACGGTGCCCAGCCCACACATCCTCAGTTGTTGGATTGGTTGGCGCAAGACCTGATGGATCATAACTGGTCTCTGAAACACCTTCACCGGCGAATTTTAACATCGAAAACATGGCAACAGTCGAACCAGATTAATCTGGAAGCCAAGCAGGCAGATGCGGATTGTCGTTTGCTGTGGCGTTACCCTGCACGACGGGTCGAGGCGGAGGTGATTCGGGATACGTTGCTGCAAGTCAGTGGAAAATTGAATTACAAAATGGGTGGTCCGGGATTTGACTTTTTCAAGTCTCGTGGAGGTTTGAGCGGTTTCCCACCAGTGAAGGAGTTTGAGGACAATGGGCTTCGTCGCATGGTGTATGCGCACAAGGTCAGGATGGAGTCGGTTCCCGTGTTTGGTGCATTTGACTGTCCCGATGCCGGACAGCCATCGCCACGCCGTGGTCGTTCAACCACCGCCATTCAGGCGCTGAATCTGTTCAATAGTGACTTCGTTGCCGAAATCGCCGTCCAGTTTTCTAACTCGGTGCAAAGTGATGAGGCCAGTGTGAATGAGAATGTGATCCAGGCATACCGACTCGTTTTTCAGCGGGAGCCCAATGCAATGGAGCTGCAAGCTGCAGGGCAAGTGGTCGAAAAACACGGGCTGCCCACACTGGCAAGGGTGCTCTTTAATTCCAACGAATTCTTGATGTTGCCATAAGGGCTGATTAGGTGAATAGAAATTCCTCAACACTTCTGAGTACGGTGGGACGCCAGTTTCTGTCGCGTCGCGATTTTCTTGCGAAAACAGGCACGGCTGCTGGTTCGATTGCACTGGCAAACCTTCTTGAACACGATCGACTGTTAGCGGCACCGCAAATTGATCCCAAGAACCCTCACGCTCCCAGACCGCCTCACAATGAGCCGAAAGCCAAAAATGTGCTCGTCATTTTCTGTGCGGGTGCATGCAGCCAACTCGAGACATTCGATTACAAGCCCGAACTGATTAAACGTGATGGCACGCCACTGGAAGGAGGTCCCGCTGTCACCTTTCAAGGGCCCGCAGGAAATCTTGCTCGGCCGCAGTACAAGTTTCGGCCCTACGGCGAAACCGGAAAAATGGTCTCGGACATGGTGCCTCACTTGGGTGGCATCGTTGATGACATTGCGTTTGTTCATACATTGACCAACAAGTCCAACACGCATGGTCCTGCAGAAAATTTTCTTTCCACTGGCTTCGTGCTCGACGGTTTTCCAAGTCTCGGATCATGGGTGACCTATGCACTGGGGTCAGAGAACCAGGATCTGCCAGCCTTCGTTGCGATTCCTGATCCAAGGGGTGTGCCTCAGGCGAGTGTCAACAACTGGGGACCGGGGTTTCTTCCAGCTGTCTTTCAAGGAACTCCTTTCAGTTCCTCCAGTCCGATTCAGAATTTGACACCTCCCGGGATTTTCGCGGGAGCCAAGGATTTAGCGGCAAGAGAGTTGTTGAAAAAACTGAATCGTGAGCATCTGAAACGGCACCCGGGTGATGATTCGCTCGCTGCAAGGATTGCCAGTTACGAACTTGCGGCACGGATGCAATTGTCAGTGCCCGAGATAAGCAATTTGAATACAGAGTCGCCAGCGACTTTGGCCGCCTACGGGGCCGATTCACCCAACGAACTTAAAGCCGGATACGCACGCAATTGTATTTTGGCCAGACGGCTGATTGAAAAAGGGGTGCGCGTTGTTCAGTTGTTCAATGGGGCGTACGCCAGTGGGGGGAAACTCAACTGGGATGGGCATTCAAAACTTAAAGAACAGTATGACGTTCATGGTGAAATCATGGACCAGCCCTCGGCGGCGCTTTTCAAAGATTTGAAACAGAGAGGGCTGCTCAAAGACACTTTGGTAGTCTGGTGTACGGAATTTGGACGCATGCCAATGTTTCAAAAGGGGGCGCAGGGCCGGGATCATAATCCATTCGGCTTCACAGCGTGGCTGGGTGGAGCCGGGGTTAAAGCTGGAGTCAGCTATGGTGCCACGGACGAACTTGGGTTCAAGGCAGTCGAGAACGTGTCCTCCGTTCACGATCTCAATGCAACAATCCTGCACTTGCTTGGTTTAGAACATGAGCGTCTGACGTTCAGGCATAACGGCATTGATCGGCGTTTGACGGATGTACATGGGCACGTCATCCACGAGATTCTGGCGTAACTCTGTGAGTTTCCGAGGTGCAAAGAGTACTCCAGATACGCCTGCTGCCGTAGCATTGCGGCCCGGGGCAACAAGCGTGCCGACGGTGAACCTGAAACCTGTTGCTACTTGTTGAAGACCCGGTTGTGATGTGAAGCGGACAGCCAAAATGAGCGCCGATCTTGCAGCACACGCGTGCGCTGTGTCGAATGCCCGGTTCCCGCAGCGGATGTCCAACGAGGGCCAGCTATCCGAGGACCAGTCATTCAAGTAGCTGCGAGGTCATGTCATCGGACGGGTAGGGCAAGTCGTTGATCAGCCAAGTCATGGACTTCCTTGATTTGAATAAACGATTCAAGTCGATTTGAACGAAATTGGTGCGATTGGCATAGTTGGCGATTCGGAACCGATTGTGTGAAAGATCCTTGATCGCGACCCATTGCGTGTAATCAGAAACCGTTTGGTGGTTCTCGGTGCTTTTTGCAACACCGATGGGAATGTCAACGTTGTTTAAAATGTGTGCCACCAGTTGCACGCCATCGGAACTTCCAATGGGTTTGGTTGCAAATTGGCTCAAGTAGGTCGCTCTGACAAATCTTGAAGGGGGGGTGTAATCCGCCGGTAGACCCAAAAGCCCACCGCCTTGACCCAGGGGGGTAAGTATCGTTCCGTTCATGGTGACGGGTAAGCTGCTTTGATCGGACAGTGAAAGATAATTTCTGACATTGAATAAGTGCCAGTCATAGGCTGGTGAGTTCGTTAGAACATTCGCGATGTTGTCGTGAATGATCATCTGCCCTTTGATGAACTCAATCACCATGCTGTCGCCGCTTCTGTCGGTGAAGACAAAGTGAAGCCAGGGAGGCGTGGGCAACCCTTTGACTTCACTGGGGTCATACCAGACTTTGTATTTTTGTACTTCAGCCCTTAGTTTTTTCACGGAACTGAACATTCCTAACGCGAATCCTCCAAAATTGATGATCGAAACATAGTTCTTGTCTTCTGGGGTCACCGTCTGAAATTCAGTAAGACCGGGCAGGAAGTTTCCACTCATGCCCAGACCTGCTTCGTTTTGCCCCTCCAGAAATGCTGGGGCTCCTTCAAGAATTCCAGGAGCAACCCCCACGAAAGCGTAGGAACTCGTCAGCTGTTTTTTGGGTAACTGTAACTGGGAAGGCGCGCTGAGATCGATTGCACTGCCTTTGGGAACGGATATCAATTCCCATTTCATTTCGAGAGCCCACTCCATGGTTCTTCCGGCAATCACTGTGCCATCTTTGGCCGTGATGTTAACTGCCGTGCAGGCGAAGCAGCTGTAGGTGAATGAGAGCAGTAAGGTGCTAATGATAACGCTTTGGAAATGTCTCAGTCGGAATCGTCGCATAGGTACCTCGAGGATCGGCTAGCTGTTCGTATGTCACTCTTGAAGATAAGAAGTTCACGAAAAAGTAAAAGAGGAAAACTGAGGCGGCGGCAGCTTGAAGTCTGCTGGGAACAGAGTGAATACCATCGTGTGTTGGGCGGCAATGGTGATTCCATTCATGGCGTTTGCGACGCTGGTTGAGTAGCTCAATGATGGATTTGATGAACCTCCAGGCGGTTGATGTCGCTCGACGCAAGCCAGCGTGGCGGTTTTTCCGGCTGCGCTGAAAGTACAACCATGGGGTGAGAAAAAGATGGCAGGTGAAAAAAATTAATAGTTTCGGTGGCCTTCCCTGCTGCGTATCGTTCGATCTGTCGGGTATGTTGCGACTGTCAGTGTGTACTAGGGAGATTTTGATCTTTTCACAACGGTCCCAGATGCCTTTCCTCTGGATGCCCCTGAAACGAGCAGGTTCAAGCCCCCCGGTGAGGCGGAGGTGAACATCGCATGGAAATCGAGAACTTGAATTGCAGCCAGCTAACGATAGCCCACTGGGAGGCTTGGCTGCATTGGCATCGGGATAGCGACCATTTGTCGAGTCCCTTCCTCCACCCGAATTTTACTCAGGCAGTGAACGCGGTTCGCAATGACGTTGAAGTCGCGGTGATCAGTGAGCAGGGCGAACACATTGGCTTCTTGCCATATCAGCGAAAAACTCGCAGCGCTGGCAAACCAGTCGGAGGACGATTGTCGGATTATCAGGCGATCATTGGACGTCCCGATTTATCATTTTGCCCCAAAGACCTGCTCCGCTCTTGCAGATTGACCGTCTTTGACTTCGACCACTTGCTCACCAATCAGACACCCTTTAAACCGTACCACAGTACGGTTGATGATTCCCCCTATCTTGATCTATCTGAGGGTTTTGAATCGTACAAGGAGAAGTTGCATAAGACTGGGGTGAGTGAGTTAAAACAAACGCTCCGTAAAGAGCGAAAGATGGAGCGAGAACTGGGACCCTTACGATTGGAATGGATGACGAACGACCCATCGATGCTTGAACAGTTGATGAGCTGGAAGTCTGACCAGTATCACGCTACCGGAGTGACGGACGTCTTCTCGTTTGCATGGACGGGCAAGTTGTTGCATTCTTTATTGAACTACAACCAGCAGGAATTTTCCGGGGCTCTTTCCGTTTTATTCGCTGGTGATCTACTGGTGGCAACTCACATGGGAATGCGGAGTAGGGACACATTGCACTGGTGGTTTCCCACCTACAATCCACAATTCTCGCAGTATTCCCCTGGCCGGGTCCTGCTAGCGAAACTGGCTCAGGCGTGTCCGAACGAATCTGTCGGACGAATTGACTTGGGACGAGGCATGTCCTCGTATAAAAAACGCGCGATGTCAGGCGTGATAACTGTGGCACAAGGTGCAGTTGATTTGAAACCGATGCGGCGAGCTGTGCGTGAAGGTTGGCGTACGACGCGCAAATGGTTGAAAGAGTCGCCGTTGCATGCACCTGCGAGGGGCCCCGCCAAAATGGCAAAACGCTTGCGGAATTGGGTTGAATTTCGTTGAGCTTTAAGTGGGCGGCGTTCCTTGGAACTCCAGACAATTCGATGAAGGTGCATGGCGAGAGTTCAACGGTGCCCGCGAAGCGGTCGGCACTTTGGGGCTCTTACAGTGCCCGTTTTATTGAATCCTTCTCATCTCAATCCGTAAACAACGGTGCCAGAAAAGTTTCTATTCGCTGGTGGGTTCTGTGTTCAGTGAATCCTGATACATTCGTCAACGATCGTCACTCCGTGTGAGACGCAGAGGAGATTCGGTGAGTAAGGCCGCATGAGCATCATTGCATGTCAATAAAATGACTTGCTTTTGTTCGGCAAACTCTCGCAGGATATCCGCCGTTTTTTTCTGCCGATCTGCGTCAAGATCCACCATGGGGTCATCCAGGATGAGGAACCCGTCCAGATCCTCAAGAAAGTGGGCTGCCATTGAGAGCCGGATGGAGAAACCCATGCTCGCTTTGGTCCCCATCGATAGCAGGTCATGCGGAATCACTATTCCAGAAGAGCGAGTTACTCCCCCATCGTCGAAGTCCAGTTCTGCATAACGATCGCTCGTGACCTGCTGAATCGTCTGTGACAGTTTTTTCATCCACGGATCGAGGGTCCCGGAGTCCATGCGATCCCTCATTTTCTGGAACACATCTTTGAGTCGTATCAGAGAATCGAGTCGCCTTTTCTCAAGGCGGAATCTCGCCTCAGACTCTTCAATCAGATCCGCCAGTTCTTGTGTTGTGCGATCGGGTTGCGTGGCGTTCAGGGTGGCTTGCTGATTTTTGGCGTCGGGAAGTTCCTCTTCTTTGATTTCCGTCAAGCGATCGTGTTTCGTATCGAATTCACTCTCAAGTTGTTCGACGTTGTTGGTGCCTTCTGGTGGAGGTGGCAGTTCTGCGAGTTCCTTTTCGTACTTTTGCCTCTCATTTCTGGCGTCAAGCAGGTGGTCCAGCAGGCTGTCTTGATTCTCATATTTGTCTTGCCATAGCTTGATGTCCGCCCGCTTTGCTTCCAGCACGCCGTGATCCCTGTTGTGACTCGCTCGGTTGGAAAGAATCGCCTCGTTAACTTCGCCAACCCCGCGTTTGGGAGCGGAAACGTCCCCGGCACAGGCTTTTTCAAGTTCCGGAAGTGTGTGTCCGCCCAGAATGGTTTTTAACGCGGCAGTGGCATGCTCGCACTTTGCCTTGGCCGTCGAAAAAGTTTGTTCGCGTTTGTTCGCATCCTCGATTGACGTGACACCGATAATTGACAGGAGTTCTTCGATTCTGGTTTTCGCCGCCTCATAGCTAGCCTGAAGCGCGGAAAATTGACCCTCACCGGACTCGACCTCGAACCTGAAGTGGTCAGTGGTCAGAGCAAACACTCCGTCTGCCTCTGCCTGAAGTGGCTGATCTTTGCTGACCAACGCACTTCGTGGATCCTCCAAGCCTGCTCTGATGTCGACGTTGGTATTGGACTCAGGAATGAACCTGACCTGCAATTTTCCAGCGGCCATCGAAGCTGCATGACGCTCTCTTTCATTAATAGCCGTTTTGAGGTCCCGAAAAAGTTCGGGCGAAAGCTCCTTGAACTTGGCGTAATGTTCTTCTGCTTTGCCAAGTTTTTCATTTGCTTCCTTTGCAGCCTTGAGCTTTTCTCGTTTGCTGGCAGAGTCGCGATAGGAATGTGCCTGTTTCAATTCCTCACGCAGAATACCGTGTTCATTATCCAAGTCTTCGAGTGAGTTCTTGAGTCGACTGATGTCCGACTCATGCGTAGGCCATTTACTTTGGATTTCCCTTAGAGATGTCTCTTTCTTTTTCACAACATGCAATTTGAATTCCAGCCCCTGCCGCGCCTTGAGGCCCGCTACGATCGGCTTGAATTGATCAACGTAAAGCTGCAGATTAGCCCGTTCGGTATTGAGATGCGTCACTTTCTGATTGATGGCATCGAGATTTCGCTCGTAGTCCTCAACTTGAAGAATCTCGTTTTTAAGCCGTTCACGCTGGTACCATTCTTCCAGCACACGTCCGACACCGCGTTTCCACGGATTCTCGATTCCCTTTTCCTTGCCTTTGTCCTGTTCTGGACGCTCCGCAGCCGTATCCCATCGCGAACTCACGGCAGTTAGCTGTTCATTGATTGAAGCTTCCAATTTCTCGATGGAAACACCGTCCGTATCGAAAGCGGAACTTCTGAGAATGTGTGCGAGGTCGGAGGCCTCTTCACTGTCTGTGTTGAATTCTTTGAGGGTTGAGGAGATAGCTGACTGATGTGCGATCAGGACATTCTGCCATGTGCCGCGTTTCAGTTGCAACAAACCTGCAACCTGCTGGTCCACATCGTCAGCATTGCGGACAACTTGCCCCGAGGGTAGCGTGAGTTCACTACGGGATTCACCTCCCCATGACTTTTGGATCTGATAGGGCGCACCATCGACTAGAAAGTTCAGCGTCACACCGAACGTATCGCCACCACCGCGCGGCACAAATTGTTCCAGTTTCTTTCGCCAGTGGACTTTGCCGAAGCTCGTCGACTCGAATAAAGCACACAGGATGCCATTGACCATCGTGCTTTTACCGGCTTCATTTGGCCCGAGCACCACATTGATCCCTGGAACGAATTCGCAGGTTCGTTCGGCAATACCTGCAAACGGATGAAGGCGAAGTTTTTGAAGTTGCATCAGCGAGCCTCCTGCACAAGATCGTACGCCATTTGTAGTGCGAATTGATCTTCTTCGCTTTGGGCAAGCTCACTCAGCAACTGGTGTGGGAACGAGCCCTCAGTGAACTCGGCATCCAGATCTGCCTGACGAACTGCTCGAAGTACCTCATCTGCGTTGAATTCCAGATAGGATACGATTTGATCGATTTCCGATTTGAGAGTTTTGAGTTGCTCCAGTGCTTCGCTATCGAGTCTCCCGGCGAGTTTCAGTTTGACCAGATGCTCCCCCTTCGGAAGTTCTTCAAACTGTTTCTTCAGTTCTGCCAGTTTGTTCTCGGAGTCGATTCCACTCGTTTGTATCGCATGAAAGCGGAAACGGCCCGTGCGAACCGAGCGATATTGACACGTTCCGTCGTCGTGAAGGTCGATTACAAGTGCGTGGCCAGCATGGCTGCAATCAAAGCCATCTGGCTCTGGAGTTGAGGGATAAAATACGCGGGCATCCCGCCCCTCGTCCCGATCGGGAAAGCGTATGTGGGTGTGACCCAGAAGCCAGGCATCCACATCCATCTGAGTCAGTTCCGATTGCTGCATCGGATAATAATCGCCATTGAAATCTGGCGAGAGCCCACCAAGGCTGCCATGGGCAACTCCGATCTTGAGACGGTCTTGCGGCAGCTGCGGGGTAGCTTCCTTGATCCAGCCAACCGCGTTTTCCTTTGAGTGTTTCGCTGTGCAAACACCCGGTAGCAGCACGGCGGGCAGCCCCAGTGACTCAAGGTCATAAGGGATGCATTGGTCCAGGATAATGTGTCCCTCGCCAAGGTGGTCTTTGAATTCAGGCCAGATCGGGTCGTCAGCTTCGGACTTGTAGTCATGATTTCCCGGAAGGACCGCGACAACACCGTTGAATCGCTTTAATGACTCAGCCGTCTGGCGAATGAGTTTTTTGGGCACTCGTAAATGGTCGAAAAGATCGCCTGCGACCACGAGCAACTGACATTGCTCCTGGTTCGCAAGATCAGCCATTCTGGCAACGACAGCGACACGCTCGTCAACAAGAGCATTCTGCAGCATCTCCGGATAGCCGCGTGTGAACTTGAGACCGACGTGGACGTCAGCGGTGTGAAAAATCCGAACCATGAATGCGATCTCGTCTGGTTGAGGGCGTTGGGCCACTGTGTCGGAAAATGAATCAAGTAACAAACAAGAGAGGTTTCATGTCCGGTAT
>JAPOKD010000847.1 GCA_029977825.1 Planctomycetota bacterium
ACCCGTCCGGGCAATACAACGAGCCGTCCTAATTTGCCTGATGGGGGGACTCGACCATCAGTGCCGGGCAGCGGAGCGATTGGAAACGGAGCATCGCGCCCCAATCTTGATGCCGGAAAGGTGGCTTCGGGCGGGCGTCCCTCCCAAAGCCAACTGCAAAACTTCCTTGATCTTCCTGCCAGTGGTGGGAGTTCAAATCGTCCAGGTGCTGCCACTCGTCCCGCTGATGGTGTGCGGCCGATGCCTGCCAACAATGCGGCAAGCGACTTCTTGCAGAATCGCGGGCCTCAAACAGGGCAACTGCCAGGTCTGGCTGATCGTACGGATTTGCCGGGTAGGGCAGAGACTCGTCCAGCGGGCGGAGAAAATCGGCTTGGGAATGTTGATCGTGTAAATCCAGCTGATCGGCAAGATCGAGTGGATAGTCGTGGGGATCGCACGGCTGCTCGAGTTGACGGCCGCGACGATCGGGCGGGCAACCGTCAGGACCGACGCACGACTGGGACGGAGAATCGAGCTGCACGAGTCGAGGACATGTCACAGCGAACTCAGGATCGCTACGATCGACGTGATGAGGTACGGGAGCAAATGCACGACCATTATCCTCGCTACGATTTTTGGAAAGATCACCCAGACTATGCACGCTACCGCTGGAATCACCCCTACCACTGGGCGACTTGGGCCGCAGTCACCAATTGGTTTCCATGGGGGTGGTCAAATGCAAGGCAATACAATTACGGCGGAAACGTCTATTACGACAACAGCACGGTCTATTATGAAGGGCAGCCCGTCGCCACGGCGGATGAGTACGCTCAGCAGGCAATGACCATTGCAGAGTCTACGCCAGAGCCTGCCGCGTCATCGGATTGGATGTCGTTGGGAGTTTTTGCACTGACGCAGGATGGTGAAGCTTCGGGCCCTGCCCCCACCCAGTTCCTGCAATTGGCAATTAGCAAAGAGGGCGCCGTTGCCGGTACTTTCAACAACAGCACCACTGACAAGAGCCAGGAGGTCGAAGGCGCTGTTGATAAAGAATCGCAGCGGGTGGCGTGGGTTGCCACGGGCAAGCAATGGCCAGTCATGGAAGCTGGAATCTCCGGTTTGACAGAGGACCAGACTCCTGTCCTGATTCACTTTGAAAACGGTGAAACACAGCAATGGTTGATGGTGCGTCTGGAAGAACCCGAAGCACCTGCAGGCGCTGCCAACTAGGCGATTCTGTTTTCCTGAGTTGAGACCGCCGAACAAACGCTTCTCAATATCGGGTCTCAAGGCAGATCAAAGATCATGGCACATTGGACGCGGTGAGCACCGGCAGATTGCAGGTCCTTGTTGGTGCGTGTGCCATAAAGGTATTCGATACCTACTGTGATTCTGTCTTGTGGTTTAGCAAGCAGATTGATGGCCATGTAGGTGGTTTGTTTTATCGCGTCTGCGTCCTGGCCGCTTGTATTGTCAATGTCGTTCGCTGCGTAGGTGAAGTTCGAACTCAAAAGGTCCGTCCATTCATGCGTGAGCCCGAACATCCAGCCAAACATGGGCAGCAGGGCTGCCTCTCCACCGGTAACCTCTGCTGCGTCGGGTAGTGATCGGTAGCTGCCGATACCTCTTCCGAATAAAACCTGTGAGTAAGCCTTGGTGCGCCCGGTCAACATAAGAACGCCGGTGAAATTCATGCCGCCCGCAGACCTGGTGACCGTGCTTTGACCGACTGGTTGAAATCCTACTTCCCGATAGAGCGCCGCGGCTTGCAGCTGAATCAGGTCGGTCGCCAGTCGAATATGTCCGACAAAATCGGGGGATGGAGAACGTGGAGTCCCCAGCGAGGGGTCAAGGGAAATGATAAATCTGGTGTCTTCGAGTGAGAGTGTGCCAGTCACAAGATCGTCACAGATTGGGAATGTGTAGCGAGCCTGAGCTTGGCGGCGGTTGACAGAGGACACTGAACCCTCAAAGTCAAGTGTGGCAGGTGCAGCTGCAACATCTGTAAAGGCGGTCCATGTTTTTCCCACCAACAACCGGCCTGACTCCCCATAAGCCTGTCGCAATCGGAATGTGTCATTTGTGCTGAAGAAGTCGCCTTCAACATAGATTTTGACTATATCACCTCCACCCTTCCAGCGTGTGTCAAAACTGAGTCTTGACTGTCGTGCGTGAAATCTGGAGTTGGTTCGTGGTAGAGCATCCACCGGAATCTGGGTGGTATCAAATGAATCGGTCGAGTCGATCGGGTCGAAGTCGTAAATGAAATCTGCTTTCACATAACCCCCAATCTTCATCGCTACATTCTTGCCATAGATCAGTAAACCATTCTTGAAATTGGGTGCTGCGTACAAATCTACGCCAACGTTGAATTGTGCAACGGAGTTTACGCCACTAGTCCCATACGCTGCTGATGACGACATGATCGGGGCATCCAGCGGCATATTGAAACTGTCGACGTTCTGGAAGTTGACCAGATCAAGGTTGCTGAAATCCGTGCTGCTTTCCTCTGCCTCCGACAAGTGGTCATTGAACAGCGCTTGCACCGGTCCGGCTTGCACCGGTCCGGCTTGCTCTGTGCTGGTAGGCGGTGTGCTGGTAGCCAGCGTGGGTAAAGGCAGTGTGCTTGTTGGCAGGGTAGGCGATTGCAGATGCCCGATTTCCAACCCGGCATCAGCTTCATCATTTGTGTCATGGAACACGGAAAGGGTCTTTTCTGTCAGGCTTTCCGTCTTTGCGTCGCTTGATGAGAGGTACGAGTCGGCCCCAACGGAGGCTGTTCCCGTTTCGGGTGGCAGCAGTAGGGAGCTTTCGAACAATCGGACGTCAGGGACGACTGCAGGAGCGACGACTGCAGGAGCATCGTGTGTGACTGCCGTTGTGGCCGTCTCTGAATTTTTGGGTTCGGGAATTGTGCCTGTCGTGAGAAACAGGTTCTTGGGAAACGTATGTGAAGACGACTGGGATGAGAAATCCGGATTCTGCGCGGAGCACCACGTAGTGGCAAACGCAAGCAGGATTGGAAGCGTGAGGCGATTGATGCGAATCATTGGATCGTTCGGTAGGCAGATTGTGTCC
>JAPOKD010000346.1 GCA_029977825.1 Planctomycetota bacterium
GATCCATCTCATTGGCAGTTGGGATGCGTCCGGTCACATCCAGATAAATACGTCTCAGTAATACCAGTTCGTCGGCAGGAGGCGCGGGTTTCAGATTGTGTTGTTTGAGATTGGCGATCACCAACGCATCGATCTTCGCAGCAGCGATGGAGACTTGTTCATCGGTGATTTTTCGGTTTACGGGTGAACTGCTCTGTTGTTGGTCGCCTTGCGTTGTTTCTTCCGTCTGGTTGTTTTCTTGCAGTTTTTTACGACGTTTTTCAAGACGCTCCTGATGATTCTTTGCCTTCTTTTCTTGACGACTCTTTCGTTGCCCACCGTCGCCCCAGGCTGGAGAGTGCAGCAGAAGTCCTGAGTGCAGTACACAAAGCGTGGCGATCAGGATGGATGTGGCTTGTCGCCAGCTTCGATGTTCGGAGTTCATGCTATGCCCTCTTGATTGGCCGTTTTTGAGTCATCATCAAAATCAATCCTGGTCATTACAGTTGGCTGGGATTGTCATACATCATGAGGCTCTCAATTTGTTCCTGAGTCAACGCCTTGTCGAAGATCGCAAATTCATCGATACGACCTTCCCATAGGTGTTTTCCTCGCCAGTTTGCGCCGAAGTACAGCGGTAATCCACGCGATTCTGCCGGTGCTGCGGACAGTTTCGAGTCCACGATTTCGCCATTGCGGAACAGTGTCAGCATGTCACCGTCATAGGTGCAGGCAAAATGGTGCCACGTATTCAATTCGATGGGTTCTTGGGTCACACACTCGACAATTTCACCCTCTTGATCACGCAGCCTGATTTTCATTTGGCCATTCATGTCATCAAGCATCCAGGCAAAGCAGCCGTTTCTTTTTGTCATGTTGGTCGCCAACACTGCGTTCTTGCCGCGGCTTTCGGCGTAGACCCAAGCCATCATCGTAAATTCATTTGCGATTTCAGGTGCGTTCTGGACGATTGCGCCACGGCCGATTGAGGGGCCGCCCACACGCAACGACCCGCCTGCAAAACCTGGCGCGCAGGCAGGACGGCGACCTTCACCTGTAAGAACACGGCCCGAATACTCTTCTGGAAAACAAAGCAAGCCTTGTTGACGGATCGGCATGCGATAATAGGCTTTGGGGCTCAACTCATGCACTGCATCGACGTATGCCCCGTTGGGCTCCTGGACGCTGCGAATGAAACGGTGCTTCGCCAAATCGATTCCTGAGGCTTGTCGTGTTGTATCAGCGATGCGGACTGCCTCGTCGGTCCACAGGTCCACTGCTTCGGATGGTTGGTCCACTGGATGTTTGGGTTGTACGCGCACGTGCCCTTCAAAAACATGGACTTCGCACTGACCGCCGAGTGCCTCAACCGAAAACTCTGTTCCAAAGTTTATGACCTCTGCTTCTGCGGTCTCGACTGTAAAGCTGACGCCGTCAGAGGGCACATTGGCCGACAGTCGCCCCTCATGCAGCACCATGCGTTTTTCATCGACTGCTTCGAATTCAGCTGGGGCTTCCAGGAAAACGGTTACTCCAGTGGTGTACTTGATTTGCACAAGTCCCTGATTCAACACATACATTCCCGCCCGGATGTCGTCTTGTGTCCACTCACGTTGGCCCGTAAAGATCGTGGCATGCACGCTCTGTTCAATCGATGCGATCGCTGGACCATTCGGGATCGCGTTGGAATCTCTTTGTGACAAGGTGACGCTTGCAAGCACAAGTAGCGTTGCGGCGATTGCACCTAACCACAGGAGCGGCACGCGTGCGCTTTTTGTTTTTTTCTGCTCAGCAACTGTCGGAGTGATGTCGGCAACGATCTGGCCGTGTTCCCATGCCAATGCCGCATGCATCTCACAGAAGTCGATGTAAAACGACATCGCATGGGGGTCAGTTCGGAGACGCTGCTGGAGCTTGTCGGCGGCTTTAGGATCAAGCGTTCCGTCAAGCATTTCCATCAGCAATGGCTGCAACTCTGAAAGACCCTCTGAATGATTCACGGCGCATCTCCGGTGATCGGGTCTTTCGAATTCGCATGCACACATTCAGTTAACGCGGCGCGAGCTCGAAATAGAGCCTGCTTGATTGCATTGGTTTTAAGATTCATCTTCTCGGCGATGGCTGCCAGTTCGTAGCCGTTCTGATATCGCTCCCGAATCAGTTCGCGATTTCTATCGGACAGTTTTTTCAAGCACTCCTGAAGAAGCGTCTGCCTCTGTTCCATCTGCAGAGTTCGAGTCTCGGACACGTCCGCCAATCGGGCAGTCATCTCATCATCAAACACCAGACGGTCACGAGCACACTTCTGGCGATGAGCCATCACTTGATAGTAAGCTGTCCTCATCATCCATGCAGGAAAGTTTGTTCCCAGTTCGAACTCACTGGACTTCTGCCACAGAACCTTGTTGGTTTCCTGCATTACGTCACGGGCCTGGTCAACATTGCCCAGTAACGAAAAAACGTACGCATACAGCCGTCCCTGATGGGACGTCAATAATTGCACAAACTCAAGTTGATGATCGGGCATGCTGCGGTGAAAGACACGAGGAAACTGGTTACATCAGGAAATAGCCTCGAACGGTCAGAGGTTACGCTTTAATACGTTAATAAATCGCATCAGGGGACCTCACTGCTTGTTTGCCTTCAAGACACGGTTGCCTGATTCTGGTTTTCAAATGTTCGGCTGGACTGCAAAATTGTCCCAATCGTTTGAAACCGGTGCTTACCCCTCTGTTGGGTATAGTGTTGGCTACCACGGGCACTTTGGTTTTTCCTGCGCTCTCAGACATCGTTTGTTTTGCCCATTTTCCATCAAAACACAATTCCAATTCTCGATGCGACTTTCTCTCGAGACTAAGCTTGTGAGTCGTTCCGCCATTTTTTGAAATCGTATTCTCCAGTGAGTCTTGTTATGCGCTCTTCGGTTTGGTTCCATTGCCTTTTGCTGCTGCTTGTACTGTCGGTTCCTGCCCCCGCTCAGGACAGGCCATCCGAGCCAGCGAAACCAGGCGACGGAAAGGCCGGCAAGACAGAGAAGACGGAGCCTGCTTCCCCGCCCAAGGCAACAGGGGCAAACGAGAAGGAAGCAACGAAACCGACCCCCGAAGCAAAGAAAGCTGAAGCAAAGAAAGCTGAAACAAAGAAAGCTGAAGCGAAGCAAGCTGAAGCAAAGAAAGACGAAGCAAAGAAAGAAGTCACTCCACCTAAGATCGGTGTTCGCCAGATCAAGATCAGTGGTGACTACGTTGACCTGGTTCAGCCGGCGGGACTTGACCCCCTTTCGTTGCTCAGCGGCAGTCCCGGCGCGAAGCGTTCTTTTTTCAAGCTCACCAGTTTTCTCGATCGTTTTACGGATGACGATGACTTCGACCATCTGGTAGTGGACCTGTCCTCGGGGTTTACCATGAACTCGGCTCAGTTGGATGAGCTATCACGTCACTTCGAGAAGGTCACTGATGCAGGCAAGAAGACACATGCCTGGTTGGAATCGGCAAGTCGTGAGGCCCTTGAAGTTGCATCGATGTGCGACACGGTCTACATGGCCGACTTTGGAGAAGTCGATTTTCCATCCGTGTCGATGCAATCGATGTATTATCGCGACGCGTTGGATTTGGTCGGCGTCAAAGCGTCTGTCGTTCGCGCAGGTGACTTCAAGGGTGCGGTAGAGCCGTATTTGCACGAACGGATGAGCGACCACTTGCGTCAACACTATCTTGCTATGCTGACAACGATCAACGATGCGGCGGTGGATCGCATCGCAAAAGGCCGTGGGCTCAAGACAGCCGATGTACGACAACTGCAGTCTCAGCGGATGTGGCTTGCAAAGGAAGCCCTGGCAAAAGGGCTTGTTGACAAGTTGGCACCATACGGAGCGATGCAGAAAGCCATCGGTGATGATATTGGTGAGAACCTGAATTGGGTGACGCCCAAGAAAGCAGCGAAGAAGGATGTTTCCTTCTTTCAGTTAATGGGGGAACTCATGGCTGGCAATAACTCAAATGGTTCCGTTCAGGACAACACGATCGTTGTGTTGCACCTCAGCGGTACGATCGTTGATGAGGGAGGCGCCGGTTCGATCGCGGCGGGACCGACTGTGGAGCGGATCCAGAAACTGACGGACGAGGACCGGGTAAAGGGTGTTGTTGTTCGAATCAATTCTCCGGGTGGAAGCGCGACGGCAAGCGAAGCAATTCGACAGGCATTGAAGAAGCTTGCGGAAAAGAAACCGACCGTCATCTCCATGGGAGACGTCGCTGCGTCGGGTGGATATTGGATCAGTTGCATTGGAACGCCGATCTACGCAGAACGAGGCACCGTCACCGGATCAATTGGCGTCTTCGCAATGAAGCTGAGTGGTGGTGCTTTGATGAGACGCATCGGTCTGCATACCGAGAATATCCAGCTTGATGAATCCGCAAGTCTGTTTTCACTTGACCGTGGTTTCACCGAAGATGAAACCACGGCGATGCAAAAGTCGATCGATTCGGTGTATGGACGCTTTCTCAAGCTTGTCAGTGGTGCCCGAAAGATTCCTGTGGAAAAGCTTCGCACGCTTGCCGGCGGTCGAGTCTGGTCCGGCAGCCAAGCCGTTCGCAGAAAACTGGTTGATCAAATCGGTGGAGTCGACGACTGCATTCAGCACATCGTCAAGAAAGCCAACCTTGGGGACCAGTACAAAGTAACTCATCGCCCCATCACCAAATCCGGTCTGGACCTCAGTAGTTTGCTGGGTGGGGAAGATGAGGACATCATCTCAATCGATGGCCTGGGAAGCAGACTGCTGCAGGCGAATTCTGTCACACTCAGACTTCTGAGAACGCAAGGTCTCAATACAGATACCTTGCAGTTACTGATTAATGACTCTCTGGAAACGCATCAGAAACCAACTGCCTGGTTGATGGGCCCTTCAAGTCTTTCAGTCCGTTGACCGATACGAAAACGCAAGCGTCATGAAATGGTGCAGGTGCCGAACTTACGGTTCGTGTCTCTAGCGGGCTATTGGTTCAGTGATTCGTTCAGATTGTCAACCGAGTCCAGAAGTTCGTTCCATTCTTGATCCACTTCCTCGCGATCTTCGGTGGCAAGTAACTCTCGAAATGGGTAAGTCGGATGTTCCCTTGTTGCTGCTCCCTTTCCCTGAAGTCCAAAGACCATTTGGAAACCAGCGGTCAAAATGCACGGGGCTAGCAACCCTCCCAGCATGCAGGTTATCGCTACACCAGTGCTCAATGAAGTTTTTTGGGGGCTGGCAGTGTCATTTGCTTTTGTCGGTGATATCCGCTGTCACTTGGAGATGTGAATGGTGTTGGGTTGGCCGGCATCCATCGGATCCGTCGCGGGCGCGAATCCTTCATTGTTTTTGCGATTTTTGCACCTGCGTCGATACAGGGAGCCACGTGTCAAACATAAGACTTCAGGGGCCGTAGTCCACGCTCCGCTGTTTCATTCCTGAATCGTAGCGATGGAACCAGTCGATGCTCTTTGGATGTCTTTCACATCAACGGCTGATCTGTGAATCTCTTGATCTGGGAACCGGACACGCCCCCTCTTGTTACGTGCAGTCTTCTGTTTTTCCATGGATTGGACGTTCCAATCGGTAACAACGACGAGGTAAAGTATTCACTGGACGATGTCAGCCGTGTTAGCGCAGATTGGAATACAACTCGGAGCTTGGAACATGAGACAGATACTCGCAGTGCTTGCCATCACGATCGCTGGCAGTTGTTTCGCTGAGTATCCGAACGGGCAGAAGTATCCGAATATTGTGCTTGTTGTTTCGGACGACCAACGCCCGGACACGATTGCTGCTTTGGGTAACCCAATCATCAAGACTCCGAATCTTGATCAATTGGTAAGACGCGGTAGTGTGTTTCTGAATGCCACGTGCGCTAATCCGATTTGCACCCCGAGTCGCGGTGAAATCTTGACTGGATGTACTGGCATTCGCAATCAGGTTTTCGATTTTGGGCGGACGCTGGATCCCGCTTTGAAAACGCTGCCTGAGCCGTTCAACGATGCCGGATACCGTACATGGTACTGCGGCAAATGGCATAACGATGGGCGTCCCAGCAAACACGGCTATCAGGTCTCGCAAGGGCTCTACACAGGCGGCGGTGGAAAATGGTGGAAGCCACGAGCCGACTACCGAGGTCATCCCGTCACGGGTTACAAGGGTTGGATTTTCAGAGATCAGGAAGATCATCCTTTGCCAGTACAAGGCGTTGGTCTTACACCGGACATCAGCACCAGAATTGCCAATGCTGCGATTGAGGTGATTGAGTCATCGACGTCGCCCTATCTGC
>JAPOKD010000256.1 GCA_029977825.1 Planctomycetota bacterium
AGAGGACCAGAACTTGCGTCTCCTGGCTGCCAGAGCCGAATTACAAACCGATCTCCGCCGCTCTCTTCAACGGCGTAGTCTTCAGAAGAAAGCCTTGGCTCAGGTTCGCGAATTGGCTTCCCGGTCAAATGAAACCGTGGCTGATAAAGACGTCAAGAGGCAGACTGCGGCGAGTGAAGCAAAGTCGGCAGCATTGACAAGCAACGCTGGCTCATCCAAGAAGAAATGGATGTGGTTGGCCGTGGCAACGGCGGCTGCCTTTGGGCTCGCACTGCTGTCAATTCCAAAATCCAAAATTCCACAACAGCAAACGGCCGCGAACGAGCCACACATTGCCAGGATCGCGTACCAACAAAACGCAGCATGGCTATCAGGATCCCGCGTGACCGGCGATGCTGTTGGCGGTGGCATGGTGCAACTGCAGGTTGGAATCGCCCGACTGGATTTTTCCAACGGAGCGACAGTCACACTTCAAGGACCAGCCAAATTTGAAATTCTTTCGGCTGATCGCACGCGTCTTCACCAAGGTGTTTTAACAGTTCATGTTCCCGGGACTGCAATCGGTTTTGAAATCGAAACACCAGCAATCGACGTGATTGATTTGGGAACTGCATTTGGCCTTGCGGTTGGAATTGACGGCGAAACAGATGTATGTGTTTTTGAGGGTGAAGTCGAAGTCAGCGCGATCGGCAACACGTCAAATACCGAGGGTCGATTGCTTCACGCGGGCAATGCCATACGTTCCAAACCTCTGGATGGAACACTGGAGTCGGTGCTCTATGAAACGAATCGTTTCAAAGATGGTTGGCCTGTTACCTCGGGTGTCCTTCAGGCCACTGGTCTGATGAAGTTTGTTTCGCCGGGACCGGAATTCGTACCCGGGAAATATGAGGACGACCAGCACATTGTCGTCTTCGCCGAACGCCAGGGAATCAAGCTTGATTCCGAAATTCCCGTTGATCTGACATCACCCGGTTTATACCAGCGCATACACCGCCAAAATGATCAGAAAATTCCTGCAGGGACAACGGTTCGAAGTTACCTGTTGCAACTCGATCCCTTGGGAAAGAGAGAAAGGAACTCGGAAAACAAGCCTCGGGTGACGGGTCAAATCACTTTCGACAAACCTGTCATTGGCTTGATCGCAAGTACGGCGAGACTGACCAACACAGACATCCTACTTGGACATCCCGACGGGCAATATAAAACAAGGCGGCGTGGAATCGAACCCGCACGCAAGGAAGACAACCTCGGAATCAAACGCGATGCAGTTATATTGAGTGATGATCGACGCACATTATCTCTTGACCTGTCAGCAGGATCTGCAGTTGATCAGATCCGAGTGATTGTCGATGAAACAAAGCAGAACCAGAATGGTAATTAAAGGCAAACAATGAGACGAAGAGCATTCTTGCGAGGTGTCGGTGGCGCATCCATGGCTTTGCCATGTCTGGAGGCGATGGCAACCCCCACGGATTTGACTGCAACACGAATGGTCTGTGTTGGATTGAACTTTGGTTTTGTGCCACAGTTGTTCTTCCCTACAACCACCGGCAGGGACTATCAACTCACCGAGCGGCTTGAACCGCTGAAAAAGTTACGAGATGACTTCACCGTGTTCTCTGGCCTGGATCACGGAACCGAAGCGCAGGGAGGACACGGCGGGGTGCATGCATACCTGTCGGGGGTTCTGTCGAAGCACTCCAGAAACATGCCGGAAGCAAACATTTCGGTCGACCAGAAAGCAGCACAACTTGTTGGATCCGAGACACGTTACCCGTCCTTGCAAATTGCCAGTGGTAATGACCCAAACAACCAGATCTCGTGGAATGCCTCAGGCGTATCTCTTCCGCCGATTACGAAAGTGGACGTGCTGTACAGTTTGTTATTTCAGAAAATTGATCCAACACTTCAAAAGAGCACGCAAGCAAAACAGGCTGCACGGACAAGTATTCTCGACCTCGTAAAGACGGATGCCGAGTACCTGCAACGCAAGGTCAGCGGACAGGACAAATCCAAGCTCGACCGTTATTTCACATCAGTTCGAGAAGTTGAGAAACGCCTTGCACAGTCAAGCCAATGGTTAACGAAACCCAAACCACAGGTGGACTACAACATTCCCGGCGAAGCCAACACCATGGACTTCGTTGATCGAGTGCCACTTTACTACGATCTGATGGCACTTGCGTTGGAAACAGACTCCACCCGTGTGATTACGCTCGGTCTGGCTGACATTGGGGCCAATTACGGGGGTTTTGATATCAGTCGCGGCTATCACCAATTGACACACCACGGCAAAGTTCCTGAGTACATAACTGAATTGTCCGTCATTGAACAATTTCACACAGAGCAACTCGCCCGTTTCTTGAGCAAGCTCAAGTCAGTATCGGAAGCGAATGGAAAAACGCTACTCGACAACAGCATGGTTCTATTTGGTTCAGGCATGGGGAACGCAAGTTCGCACTCGAACAAGAACCTGCCTTTGGTGCTGGCGGGTGGTGGGTTCAAGCACGGTGAACACAAATCGTATTTCAAGGACGAAAGCAAGAAGATTGCGACGCCAGCAGGACGTCTGTTTGTCTCCATGCTGCAACGCTTTGGTGTTGAAGCAGACCGTTTTGGTACAGCGAGTGGAACGCTGGCCGGCTTGGAGGTGCAGGCATGAAAAAGCATGACAGCCCCTCACTCACCACAACTGGATTCAGCTGCACCGACGGTTCTGCGTGCAGTCTCATCATGAAGATGAGCCCGGCAATTGCGTACTCAATGGTTTCCATTTTCATCTGGGTATCGCATTGCCAAACCGGTCATGCAGCTCCGGAAGAAATCGTTGCGTCTGCGACGAATGGTCTGGCTCCGCATGTTCAGGCCTATCTGAAGCAGCACTGCTACCAGTGCCACGGTGAAAAGAAACAAAAAGCGGACCGCCGGATGGATCGCTTCCCAACCAGCCAAGCGTTGGATGAAGATGCAAGGGACCTGCTTGAAGAAGCATTGGATGCAATGAACCGTGGGGAAATGCCACCGCGTGAAGCCGGCATCAAGGAACCAGCGGCGCAGCAAACCAAGGAAGTCATAGCGTGGATCACTGGCTATCTGGATCGAGTGAGTGATGCCGGAAAATCATCTACAACGGTACTGCGTCGACTCAACCGCTTTGAGTATGTCCGAACGATCCGCGACCTGCTGGGCGTTGACATCGAATCCTTTGATCCTACCGGCGACTTTCCTCCAGACGCCAAGATTCATGGATTCGACAACAATGGCGAAACACTGACTTTGTCAGACTATCAATTGCAACGCTACCTCGAAGTCGCCGAAGCTTATTTGGATCAAGCCTGTTATTTTGACTGCCCGAGCCCCGAAACATCAAGTTGGTCATACACAGGCAAAGACTTCAACGGAGTGCTTGCGTACGAACGCGCGCCGGTCACCTGGCGACTGATCGTCCCCGCAGGATCAGCTGCAAACCGGTTGAACCAGGGTGACTACGTTGAGATCGGGCATGGTCAACCCTCCGAACGACACCCGAATTACGTGACCCAGTTTGTACGTCAGGGAGGTGTCCCAGCTGACGGCTGGTATCAAATCACTATCAAGGCTGCTGCAGCCAATCGACTCAACCATGGCTACGATCACACTGAATTTGAACGCTACCAGCAGGAGCCACTGAAACTCGCATTGTGGATCGCTCCCAATGCCAGACTCTTGAACAAAAATGCAGCTGACCAACGTCGTCTGGCTAAAGTATGGGACTTACCCGACGGCAAACCTGAGGTATTCTCAACCAGGGTTTGGTTACGTAAAGGTTCAGTTCCATTTGTCAGTTGGGCCAATGGGATCAGCTCAAAAGGCAATATTCGCCGAGTCGCCGAGAAGCACCATCCAGAAGTCATCCGGGCCACAGCCACCCAAAGAGACGCTGCCAAACTTGGCGATCCAGCAGCCCAGAGCCTGGTAAAAAAACTAACCCTTAATGAAAACAACCCTTTACTTTCCGAACGCTATCAAGGACCTCGTGTTCGCGTCTGGAACATGGACATGCGTGGGCCAATTCACGAACAGTGGCCGCCAACAAGTCACCAATTGTTATTCGGGAAACAAATGGATGCCACTCAGATTGATCTTGAGAAGCTTGTTGTGCAATTCGCAACTCGTGCCTTCCGCCAACCGGTGAAACCCGATGATGTCAAACACTATGTGCAATTCATTCAGGACCGAGTCGCAGCCGGTAATAAACATGACCGAGCGATCAAGCTGGGATTGACTGCTATTCTGTCATCACCGCGTTTCCTGTACCTCGATGAAGGTAACGAAAAACTTGGTTCTTCTCTGACCTCACATGAGTTGGCAACACGGTTGTCCTACTTCCTTTGGAGCTCAATGCCAGATCAGAACCTGACTGGAAAAGCAGATACAGGCAAGCTGACACATCACGAATTAACCATTGAGACCAAAAGAATGCTCGCCGACCCAAAGGCAGACGCATTCATCGAACACTTCACCGATCACTGGTTACGAATCGACACCCTGGGATCGATGCCCCCCGATCCGAAAGCGTTTGACACCTATTACAAAGATCGTTTGGAGATCGCTTTCAAACAGGAAACACGACTCTTCTTCGCTGATCTGATCAGAGAGAATGGTTCCATTCTGAATCTGCTTGATAGTGACTACAGCTTCCTCAACGGCGTCCTGGCACAACATTACGGCGTTGAGGGCGTTGTCGGTGAGGAGTTTCGCAAAGTCCATTTTAAACCGAAACATCATCGCGGCGGACTTCTGGGCCACGGCAGCGTTTTAACGCTGACTGCCAATGGAATCGAAACTTCACCGGTGGTACGTGGTGTCTGGGTCATGGAAAACATTCTGGGCACTCCACCGTCTCCTCCACCGCCTGACGTGGAGCCACTGGAACCAGACACACGCGGTGCAGTAACCATCCGTGATCAGCTTAAAAAACACCGCAACGTCGCGGCCTGTGCAGACTGTCATAACCGCATCGATCCAGCTGGTTTCGCATTGGAGTTTTATGATCCGATTGGTGGTTATCGTTCGCACTACCAGTCACGTTCGGCACGCAACCCGCCAGTCGACGGGTCTGGCAACCTTGTTTCTGGCGAAACGTTTCAAAATGAACAGGAATTCAAAAAACTGTTGCTTGCCCGAAAAGACCGGTTTACCGAAGCCCTCGCTGCCAAACTGCTGTCCTATGCAACTGGGCGGGAACTGACGTTCCGGGATGATGCTGAAATCAAAAAGATAGCCGCCGACTGTGCAAAACGAGGGTATGGACTGCGGGATCTGATCACTGGCGTTGTGACCAGCAGAGTTTTTCAACAGCGTTAACACCCACTACACCCACTCACAAGGCTTTACAATGACCGGGCTCCCAAGACGCGACATCCTGCGCGGTCTCGGCGTCGCAATCGCGTTACCGGGATTCGCATCATTGCGAGCAGACTCTGAGAAGACGTCAGATGGGTCGCTCAAGCGGTTTGTCTGCGTTTCGCCCAACTACGGCATGAACCCCGGAGGTTTCTTCCCGACAGAAACGGGTAGTGATTACGAAATGCCATCTCTGCTTGAGTCGCTGCATTCCCACCGCGACAGTATGAGTCTTTTCACCAACCTTGATCATCCAGGCGTCGGTGGAGGGCACGGTTGCTCCAACACATTTCTGAATGGTGTCGAGATGAAGAACACCAAGGAAAATCCGCAGCGTCTTCAGTCGCTGGACCAGGTGCTCGCCGAAAAGCTGGGGCAAACCACACGTTTCCCATCCATGCTGCTCGGATCTGGAGGCATTTCATGGTCCCGCGCAGGCATTCGACTGCCGACTCAGGCTGATCCTGTTCGTGTCTTTACCAGTTTGTTCGTGGAAGATGCGGCGAAAGCCAAACAGCAGACGCGGCAGTTCCTGGATGAGGACAGCAGTATTCTCGATGTAGTCCACGCGGACGCTAAAATGCTGCGTTTGCGTTTAGCCCACGCTGATCAGCAAAAATTGGATCAGTACTTTACTTCGATCCGCGAAGTAGAAAGAAAGCTGACTCGTCAGGCCGAGTGGATTGACGTACGCAAACCCACCGTCAAGGACGACGTGATCCGTGGCCGTGACGATGATGACACCATCGTTGACCTGCAGTATCCCTTCAACACATCAGTCATGTACGACCTGATGGTACTGGCTTTGCAGACCAACTCGACCAGCGTGATCTGCTTTGGCCATCCCGGGGGAAATCGCTTGTTTCCGTTCGATGGAATCACACTTGGCTACCACTCGCTGACCCACCACGGCAAGCGACCGGAATTACTGAAAGAGCTGTCGATCATCGAGCGTTTCTACGCCAGTCAATTCGCCTCTTTTCTTGGCAAAATGAAAGAAGCCAAGGACAGCACCGGCAGGCCACTGTTGGATTCCACCGCCATTCTGTTTGGCAGCGGCATGGGAAATGCCAGTTCGCACTCGAGCCGTAACCTGCCCGTTCTTTTGGCTGGCGGCGGCTTCCGGCACGGGAACCACCACCGCTTTGAACGCCACAATCGCGACGGGCGTCCGCTAGGCGACCTGTTCGTTTCAATCCTGCAACAATTCGGGATAGAACGTGATCAGTTCTCGAACAACGGCAGCAACCTCAATCACCTACTGACATGAAAACACCTTTTTTATGCGGGTTGATCCTGTTAGTGGTAACACCGGTCACTGCAGCAGAACGGACAACCAATGACTTACCGTCTTTTCTTCGCATGTACTGCACAGGCTGCCATGGCGAAAAGGTACAAAAGGCCGATCGTCGATTTGATGAATTGGTGACCAGGTTGCGATCCAGTCATGCAGACGATGACCAGCCGGATGAGCAGTTACAACATGCAGAGCTGCTGCAGGAAATTCTTGACCAACTCAATCTGGCAGCCATGCCACCTGAAGACGCAAAGCAGCCGGATCAGAAGGAAGTCAAAGAAATTGTTTTCTCACTCACCGAAATGATGGCCGAAGCAAAGGCAAAGCTGAGAGGCAATGCTGGAAAAGTCATCTTAAGAAGGCTCAATCGCAACGAATATCGAAATACGATCCGCGACCTCTTTCAATTGCCGATGGTCGACTTTGATCCAACAACCACATTTCCTGCAGACGAGGTCACCGATGGTTTTGACAATGTAGGCGAAGGCCTCGTCACATCCGATTACCTTCTGCGCAATTACCTCCATGCCGCAAGACAGATCACGGACAAGGTAATTCAGCCAGGCCCTCGTCCCACGATGATCCACTTCGATTCGAATACAGATCTCAAATCAAAGTCAACGCCCGTCACAGGTGATGACGTTCGTATGGTTTCAGCCACCAACGACAAGGAAGTACGAAAAGATGCGGGGCGACTGTTTATCAAGTTTCGCCAGCCTCTTGGGCTGCGGCAACTGGACAAACGGAAGGGAGTCCCCGCAGATGGCGAATACGTTATTCGGATGTCCGCTCAGGCCGTTCGCCGCGTATCCCGGTACAGTGATGAAGACTTGCGGTACGACTCGTCTGAACCGATGCGATTATCGATTTCCATTGAT
>JAPOKD010000396.1 GCA_029977825.1 Planctomycetota bacterium
CGTGATGAGTTTCAATATCCGCAATGGGCGGGCCAATGATGGTGACAACAGCTGGAAGCACCGCAAAGAATTTGTTGCTGATGTGATCCGTGATGCAAACCTCGATGTGGTTAGCTTGCAGGAAGCATTTCGATTCCAATTGGATGACCTGCGAAAACAGTTACCGGGCTTCGGTGAAGTTGGAGAAGGTCGAGATGGAGGTAAGAAAGGGGAATACTCCGCGATCCTTTATCGCGACAGCCGTTTCACTGCTTTGGAGTCCGGAACATTCTGGTTATCAGACACCCCCGAAGTAAAATCCCGGCACTGGGGTAACCGTTACTTGAGAATTTGCACTTGGGTTCGCCTGAAAGAAAAAAGCACAAATCAGTGCTTCTATGTGTACAACACCCATCTCGACCATCAATCCCAAAATGCCCGGCTGAAATCAGTGCAACTGATTGCACAACGGATCAACGCCCGACCGC
The DNA here is from genome assembly GCA_029977825.1 of Planctomycetota bacterium. Classification (GTDB taxonomy): domain Bacteria; phylum Planctomycetota; class Planctomycetia; order Pirellulales; family Pirellulaceae; genus Rubripirellula. The sequence goes on from JAPOKD010000396.1 coordinate 468, forward strand.
ACAAGAACCCATTTCTTCTCACAGGCGACTTCAATGCCGACGAGGACAACCCGGTGATTCTTTACATCAAGAATCGAGAGCCGACTCTCCCCAACAGCCCAATGGCACTTTTAGATACGTTTCGAAAACTGCACCCCGATGCAAAACCGGCAGGCACGGGTGGTGGATTTGAGGGTCGAGCAGATGGCAGGAAAATCGATTACGTGTTTGTTGAACCAAACGTGGAAGTGCTCAGTGCCAGGATCATCCGAATAGAACGTCAGGGTCGTTATCCATCGGATCACGCCCCCGTGAGCGCCAGGGTGCGTCTCCCGTCACCATGACGCGTTCGTCAATGATGCGCTAATGATGCGCTCGTCATGGCTGCGCTCGTCATAGCTGCGTTCGTCAAGCAGTACGCAAACATCCTGCACGCGAGCATGATAAGCTGGCATGCTCAAAACGTTCATTGCAAACCTGTGACCTGCCGAGCGTCTGCATAAATGCCAAAAGTGAATCAAAGCCCGAACTCTTTCAGCCCGATGGCCTGAAATACCATGTCAGCCCGGGAGGATTCGTACAGGATACCGAGGGTCTTTTCATCAACCATGACCAACGAACTGTAGGCACCTCCGTCTTTATCCAAGAGGATTTTTTTCTCCCACGTTTTCCCGTCATCAAGACTCATCTGCACAGTCATCTTTTTTCTTTTGAGTTTACTATTCGGGTTGGAGAAAAACAGTACATGGCGTCCATCGGCGAGTTGGTGGGAAATCAGGCTGGCCATGCATACAGGTTCTGGAAGACTACTGTGATCCGAAGAGTGGACTTGCCATGTCGCCCCAAGATTATCAGTGACACTGACGGCACGACCATTTGTTTCGCTTTTGTCAGATCGATTCCGATTGTCACGGATATTCAACATCAAGCGACCATCAGAAAGCTCGGCGACAGCACACTCAGTAGTATCCGATCTTGCGGCGGCAGAAAGCGTCCACGACTTACCATGATCTTTGCTCCACATGAGATTTGAGAAAGGTAAACCCGTATCATCACGGCCTTGGGTTGGCATCACCAGCGTTCCATCATTCAGCGTGATTCCATTTCCAGGTGCGGGCGCAAACAGGTACCAGGCAGGATTCTTGAGTTTCGCGGTCCAGTTCTCCGGCTCGCTCCAACTCTTTCCATCATCTTTCGACCTCACCATCATGAATTGTGATGATTGACTTGGTTTCAAACCGGGCTCTGAACCCCGATCTCGCCATTGATGTGTGCCGGGCTTTCCATGGGTCCAGACTGCGCTTACAAACACCTCACCTGTTGCCCGGTCCACCAGAATGTTGGGGTCCGAACACCCGTTAAGATCCTCTGCCAATCCACCAAATGTTCCCATATCCATTATTGGACGAGGCTTTTCCCACGTCTTCCCTCCGTCGATCGAGCGTGACAGACCAATGTCCATGTGACCCTGAAGATCTCTGCGACTGCGATATCGCATATCGTAAACCGCCAGCAACGTACCATCATTGGTAACGGCGATCGCGGGTATCCGAAATGTATGGCAATGATCATCACCCTGACGGTGGATTACAACAAACGGTCTTTCGCCCTGTGCATTAACAGACGACGCAATGAAACAGAAAAGCAGAAACGTCTGAATAAACTTCATCATTCTTTCTCAATAAAATTGAATGCAATGGGATGATCGATGCTACTTGAAGCCGCATGACCACAACTTGGTACCGGCAAAACGGTAACGTTTGGAGTTGCGTGGTTGGCAGAGCTCCGCCTGTCGGACACGCACAATACAGATTCTAACCCAAAACATCTGGCCAGCATGAGCAGATCGGTTTGCCCTTTTTTGGAGCAAACGAGACCCTCGCTGATCAAAACCAGGAAAAAACGGCTAAACTAAGTGCGTCAAGGTTCCATTTCTTTGCCCGCGCGGCTCAAAGCCATGATGCCTGGGACCATAAGCAAAAGATGACTTCTTGAAACGCTTATCCGGATGGTCATCTGATGTTCACGGGCCCCTTTTTCAGAAATACACAACTTGGTAGCCAACTGAATCCAATGCCAAAATCGCTCACACGCAAAATGTTTGCCACCTCACTGCTACTGATCGCAGTTTTCGGCGTTTTACAGAGTACAGGTCAGACCGCGATCGCGCAGCAGTCCGGTCCCCAGACTGCCGCATCGAAGCAACGTCCCAACATTCTGATTCTCATGACGGATGACATGAGTCGTCGTTGCGTGACGGCCACCGGTGGCAAACAGGCCATCACACCCAACATCGACGCTTTAGCTCGCCGCGGAACCGTGATGCAGAACACTGTTCATCAGGGTGCATTCAGCGGAGCCATTTGCACCTGTAGCCGCGCGATGATATTGACAGGGCGACCGCTCTGGTCGGTCACTCCCAACCGACTTGAATATGCTGGCCCGGCCAATCTGAAAACGACTGACAAACTGTTTCCAGAACAGTTTCGTGAAGAGGGTTGGCACACGTTTGGGACCGGAAAATGGCACAACGGAAACGCCGCTCTGCTTCGGTCGTTCGACCACGCCGAGGCAATCACTGGCGGAATGCTTCCCTTCAACCAACGTGATCGAGGTGGTGCAAAAGACAATGCCATTGAAATCGGAATGATGAACCCCACCTGTCAGCGGATTGCCGGGCCGGGCAAAGTGGAAAAGCATCAGACTGAAGGCTGGAGCACCGACGTCTTCTATGACGCGGCTGAGAAATTTCTTGATTCAACCTGGAACAAGGAAAAGCCATTCATGATGTATGTGTCAACGAATGCTCCCCATGATCCGCGGCACGTTCCTGACGAAGTGCTCTCCCGCTTCAAGAACGTCTATGAACCACCCAACTATCAAGCGATTCATCCGTTCGACAATGGCCACATGCTGGTTCGGGACGAAATGGTATACAAGCCACCACATAGCCCGGAAACCGTGCGACGTGAACGTGCCATCTACTTGGCGATGTGCGCACAAATCGACGACAGAATCGGACAACTGCTGTCCAAACTTGATCAGATGGGACAACTTGAAAACACGATCGTTCTCTTCACGGCCGACCATGGACTCTCCGTTGGTGAACACGGCTTGATGGGAAAACAGAATCTTTATGATGGGTCTTGGAGAGTTCCGATGATCATCGCTGGACCGGGTGTGCCATCTGGAGCATCGCGAGAAGGTTTTGCCTACCTGCACGGGATTTACCCGACCTTGGCAAAATTGGCGGGCGTCAAAGCTCCTGCCTACACTGAAAAATTTGGTTTCCATGACGTGATAGTTGGCGAGAGCGAAGGACAACCACAACTGTTTGGTGCCTACATGCCAAACGCCAAAGTCGCTGATGGAGTAAGAGCTGTCCGACAGGGAAACCACAAACTGATCTATTACACGCACAGCGGCCGCCGGCAGCTATTCGACCTTGATAAGGATTCATGGGAAACCAACGACTTGATCGGCAGCCCCAAGCATCAGGAGACGGCAGACCAGTTGATGGCGGCTTTGGAGAACTGGATGGAAAAGAGCGGAGACCCTCTGGGCCGCGAATAGCGTCCCAGGCTCTCCGTCAAAATCCCAATAGCCCCACCGCAAACGGAATCAAGCAGATCACCAAGCCACCCAAGCCGACAGCCATTCCAACGATACGCATCGCAGCACTGCTGTTGTACTCGGGTGCAATTTCCCGCGGGTCTGCTTTCCATAGCCTGCCCCAGCCTCGATAAGCCGACCAGGCTGACTTGGGAAACACAAAATGGAAGAGGCCAACCAAAGTCAATGGACCACCGATACTGAGGCACAAGCCCCAAACCAGAATTGAAGTCAACATATCCATAAATCACTCGATTTCGAAAACAAACCCGCTGGAAACTATCCCCACCGCTAACTCAGGCCCAATTAAAACCTGGGTGGGCGCGCCGGATCGAGTTTTCCTGAGATTGCAGACTCTGACAAGACTCTGGACCATTTTAACATTTCACAACGGCCCCTCAGGTCACTTGGCGCAGCGTGGGAGGCTCATTTCGCCTGACCGCAAATCTTGAAATGTTCTCACCGAAGCGGATGCTCAACGATCGGGAGATCACTTCTTTGGCCTGAAGTCCGTGTACCTCTCCGCGGGTCGGGGATCACCACGCACACGAAACACATCGACCCAATGTTGATCCAGATCGACAGCGACCGTGGCAGCATTGGCATACCGCATTGTGTAGCCTGCGCGTCGGCGCCCCGACTGATTGGCTTCGGAACCGTGAATGATAAAGGAATCATGAATCGACAAGTCACCCGCCTTGAGCTCGATGGGAACTGCCTTCCCAGCTTGCAACTGACTGACGGCCACCGTTGTGCCCAGCAGATCTTCACCTCCGGTCGATATTTTTTCCAAGTCGGGATGATCCGCCTGAGTGCACGGGATCACATTCATGCAACCGTTGTCAGCATCAGCATCATCAATTGCTAACCAAACGGTACACACGTCGGTCCCCTGCACCGAGTGCCAATACGTATTGTCTTGATGCCATGCAACAGGCAAGCCATCATTGGGTCGTTTCACGATCAGGTGCGACATGATCAGGATCAAATCTGGCCCCAGAATGGACTCGACAGCATCGAGTACCCCCGGATGCCGGCACAGTTCCAACCAAGGCCTTCCCCCTGCTTTTACATGGGGTTCAACCAGAAACTCAGGGCGTCCATCAGCCTCCACATGCTCGCCATCTTTGTAAACCACCATCTTGGCGGGCATGGCTTCGAGTATTTTCCCCAAATCCTGCTGCACACACGCAACGGCGTCAGCGTTCAGCACTCCACGAAACACACAATAACCGAGTGAATCGTACTGAGACGGGTCCTCATTCAGTTGTGGCACATTCATTCCTGATAAAGTGAGACGAATCATTCAAATTCCGGTCAGCTCACCCCAATTGTTTGATGGTCCCAATCGGTTGGTGGTAACGGGCAAACCAGCACACAACAGGGTAAACTAACATGTCGGCTCTGATTCGGTGAGTTTACATTTTACGTTCGCTTTCGTCACATTTCGTTACCTGGTTCTCTTGTTGCCATGCGGGCTCGAAACCTTTCCAGCCAATTGATTTCGTTCGGTATGCTCTCTTGCTGCATGCTTTGGACAGACATGGCCTCACAAGCCTTTGCAACAGAGGAGGCCTTAGCCACAGAGAAGGAAGAATTTTTCGAGTCACGTGTACGTCCGCTTCTCGCTCGCAAATGCTATGAGTGCCACCGTCGCAAAGCTGAAGGTGGCTTGCGGCTGGATTCGCTGAAG
>JAPOKD010000665.1 GCA_029977825.1 Planctomycetota bacterium
GGGTGGATCAACATTTCCCATCTCGTTGCCAACTCCACTCACTTCCTCAGGCTGTTCTCCCGGAGCGAGAGCGTCGGCTGGAACTGCACTTTCGGGAGCAGGCTGCGCTCCCTGCGCTGCACACTTAACCTTACCACCCAATAATTGAATACGTGAAATTAATGAATCAAGCTTTTGATCAACGCCTTGATTGCTATCGGCTTCCGATGGCTTGGTCATAGAAAAACAGCCCGTACAGCTATTAAAGAACAACATCCTTGCGGGGCGTGCAGTGGGCCCCCACTATGAACAAACATCGTCGCTCTCCCCCCCAAAACAGCACAAAAACACCGCGGAGGCACGTCGTGAACCTATCTAGCAAAGCATTCAAAGCCCGCAATCCGCAGAATCGTCCCGCAGACAGCTTTCACGCGACCACCACACGAGCTGCTGGCGAAATACAGCAACCTGACGTAGCGGTAAACGACAAACCAGCGGCCCTAACCCTGATCAGCAAACACGGCAGTCCATTGCGATCCTGAGGGGCAACCCAACTTGGATAGACGCTACCAAGCTGAGCCAGGCTCCGCAAACAAAGCATCACTTTGAGCAACGTCCGCACAACCCTCACAACCGACACATTATCCGTTAGGTGTTCAGTTTGACTGGGTAGCCATGCGCTGCACACCGATAGTGTCATCTCTGGTGAGGTAGAAATTTTTACAGCCCCACATTTGCACTTACTCGATTAGCCCCAGGAACTTGAGCTGTGCTCAAAACCTTAGCCTCGACGGCCGACAACCTAAACCAACGCATCGAGCAGGCGAAGATCGACTTCACGTTGCCACCGGGTGCCCGACGGCTGATCGCTGCTGGTGACTTCAAGGGAAGGACCAACGAGACCCTCGTCCGCTGGCTTGAGACGGATGAGGAGGTAGCGGCTCGCCTGCTCAAATGGTGCAACACTCCGCTATTCAACATGAGCCGACCCTACGCAACGCTCGCAGAAGCGGAAAAGATCATGGAACATGACGAACTGGCAAGACTAGCGGTCGTCACGTTCACCCGTCAACTATTCCTGCCGAACATCAAGATTGATCTTTTTGAAAGAACAGCACTTTGGACCCACAGCATGTCGGTTGCAGCCGTGGCGTCCATGATCTCCAGAAGCAGCGGCAGTGGTGATCCGGGCCTGATCTTCATTGCAGGAGCCATGCATGACATCGGAATCTGTGCCAGCCAGCGGCTTGGGCCAGCCAGCTTTCAGGAAGTGATCGCTCAGGTGGACGACTTGTCTCCTACTCATGCAGTTGAACGCGAACTGCTTGGCTGGGACCATGGCGAACTGGGAGAAGCTATTTTGAAACAGTGGGGCCTTTCCGAAGAAATCCAAGCCGTTGCCCGTCACCACCACGATGCCGACCAACAACTCGATAGCCCACACGCAGAAGCCATCTGCTGTGTCGCAATCGCCAACTACCTCTGCAGCCGGTCAGGGCGAGCTTCAATCAGTAGCAACAATCTCGAGCCACCAAGCAATGCAGTTTTCCAGCGTCTGAATATCGATGCGGGGCTCCTGACAATTCTGGGACAACAGCTTTACGCGGCACTCAACTCAGCCAGTGAATTGAGCTGACCCCGCACTGCATCAGGGCAAAGGCCCATTTCCAAGTGGCAAGACGCTGTCCACTTCGTACCCGAGCGACATCTCTGCAATATCTTGTTCAAGCTCGCCTGCCATTGAGCCTTCGCGGGCCAGTTGTGGGTGACCACCCTGCAGCGTCCCTCCGCCTGCTCAAGCATCAAACGAGGGGCACGGAGCGGGTAACATCGCCAAACGCCCTGTGGAAGTCGCGACGCGATCAACAGTGGCGGTGCAGCCTTGAAAACGGGAAAAACGCCCAAGAACTTCGGCCAGCAGGGAATGAACTTTAGCTTCGCAGTAGTCCAATGGCTGGCGTTTCCTGCTGTCACAGCAGTCAACCGACATCAAAGTGCGAACAACAGACTTGTGCCCTTCACGCCGATTAGGTGTCTCGCACTCACCGCATTTGGCAGTGGTATCCCCAAAATCCTGTCGCGACCGAGTCGTGCGACGGCACGCGTGCTGCCACATTCAGGGTGAGTTCACGCCGTTTTGACGGACCTGCAGTTTCGTTATCATTCAGTGAAATGAAGCGCTTTAGTGATCGCGATGGAACCAAGGTTTCTCCGCACAACATCTGCATGGGTTCAGATACGACCGTCGAATTCCATAGCAAAGACAGCAGAAAGCGCGCCGAACGGGAAACGCAGCCTGTCGGGAGGTCAGTTCTGCCATCAAACTCGGCAAAGTTTTTCAGAACGCACAAATACATCTCTGGACCAAGAAAATCGATAAAAGCCCGCAATTCCTGCTACTGTTAGCCCAAAACAGCGACCGATACTGACTCCCTATGGAAGTCACTCGAAGTTTTTGATCAGAAACTTGGAAACGGCTCTTGTCATTAGGCTGAAGGACCTCTATCTTTCCGCCTCGTCGCTGTGGCAGCCACGCTCTTCGCAGAGCATTCTGGCGGATCACAAAACTGTGTCGGGCTGAAAAGTTTTTTAACTTTCCGAGCATTGACCGGTTGACGAAAAACACACTGTCCCGGATATTACGGGACCAACTACGGGTCACCCGACTGCCTCGAAATCACTTTTCGAGACAGAACCATCGGGCCTCGCAGTTTACCGATCTTTGACAATTTGGTGATGAAACTTCTGTTGAGTTCAGCAGTGCGAGGTTGCTGTTTGGTTGTATTGTAAGTGTCACTTGTGACTCTTCATGCAGCACAAAACTAAATGGCGAATCGCTGTGGTCTTTAACCGAAGGCCCCGGAGCAGAATCAACTTTCGGTTTAAACTTGATTTTTCCCGGTGACGCTTCGGCGGCACTGGTGAATCGATACAAAATTGAAGGGTTTGATCCTGGCTCAGAATGAACGTTGGCGGCGTGGATTAGGCATGCAAGTCGCACGAGAAACCAATTAGCTTGCTAAGAGGTGGACAGTGGCGCAAGGGAGAGTAACGCGTGGTTACTTGCCCTCGAGACCGGGATAGTGTCGGGAAACTGGCAGTAATACCGGATAACATCTTCGGATCAAATGGTGTGATTCCGCTCGAGGATCGGACCGCGTACTATTAGCTTGTTGGCGGGGTAACGGCCCACCAAGGCTGCGATGGTTACCGGGTGTGAGAGCATGGCCCGGCTCACTGGGACTGAGACACTGCCCAGACACCTACGGGTGGCTGCAGTCGAGAATCTTCGGCAATGGACGAAAGTCTGACCGAGCGACGCCGCGTGCGGGATGAAGGCCCTCGGGTTGTAAACCGCTGTCAGTTAGGAGGAAATCTATGAGGGCACTCTCTCATAGTTGACCGATTTTCAGAGGAAGGACGGGCTAAGTTCGTGCCAGCAGCCGCGGTAAGACGAACCGTCCAAACGTTATTCGGTATCACTGGGCTTAAAGCGTGCGTAGGCGGCTTGGTAGGTGAGATGTGAAAGCCCACGGCTCAACCGTGGAATTGCGTTTCAAACCCCCAAGCTCGAGGAAGATAGGGGTGATGGGAACTTATGGTGGAGCGGTGAAATGCGTTGATATCATAGGGAACACCGGTGGCGAAAGCGCATCACTGGATCTTTTCTGACGCTGAGGCACGAAAGCTAGGGTAGCGAACGGGATTAGATACCCCGGTAGTCCTAGCCGTAAACGATGAGCACTGGGTTGAGGGAACTATCACATTCTCTCGGCCGTAGCGAAAGCGTTAAGTGTTCCGCCTGGGGAGTATGGTCGCAAGGCTGAAACTCAAAGGAATTGACGGGGGCTCACACA